>CAYGZJ010000127.1:0-4390 GCA_964354335.1 uncultured Planctomycetales bacterium
CGGAGCCGCACGCCCGAATGCCGCAGCCTTAAAACGCTTCCAGCTGGGCCCGACATTACAGACGATCTTGGAAACATATAATTGGTTGCTGTTGAAACCTTTGGTCTTGGCGTTGGCGATCGCTGACCTTAATATCTTGATCAACGGCTCTTTCGGCCTCTTACCTATATTAAGTAAGATAGCCTGCGCCTGATCCGCATCTTTATGACGGATCAGATCGATGACCTGACGCACCTTTGTTGGTGAAATCCTGATATATTTTTGTTCTGCTTTTGAGATCATAAATGAGCCCTCGTTTTTCCGCATTCAATCCCCGCTTCATAAACGCTGCAAAAATTTTCTTTGAAAATTTTTGCGCATTCGCGGGGTTAATTCGGTCATATAACTTACGTTCACTTCGTTCCGTAAGTTATGACCTCATTAAGTCTTCTCAACCGCCTTCTTAGCCTTGACGCCACCGTGTTTTCTAAAGATCCTTCCGGGGGAAAACTCTCCGAGCTTATGCCCTACCATATTTTCCGTGACAAAAACCGGGATATGCTTTCTGCCGTCATAGACCGCAAAGGTCATTCCGACAAATTCCGGAATTATAGTCGAGCGCCTGGACCAGGTCTTTATCGCCTGGCGGGAGCCTGAGCGGCGCGCCTGATCAGCGTGCTTGACTAAACTCTCATCAACAAACGGACCTTTTTTTAATGAACGTGGCATAGTTATTTCCTTCTCTTGATGACAAATTTATTGGAGTATCGGTTGGGCTTTCTGGTCCTGTACCCCTTAGTGGGCATTCCCCATTTACTGACGGGATGCGGATTACCCTGGCCGGACTTTCCTTCGCCGCCTCCGTGCGGATGATCGACAGGATTCATCGCCAGGCCTCTGACCGTCGGTCGGATTCCCAGCCAACGGCTTCTGCCGGCTTTTCCGATGCTTCTGGTCTCATGCTCGATATTACTGACCTGCCCGATGGTAGCATGACAATCAAGACTGACTAATCTTACTTCCCCGGAAGGAAGGCGCACATGCGCGAAATCCCCTTCCTTTGCCATAATCTGCGCGTTTGAACCGGCGCTGCGCACGATCTGCCCGCCCTGGCCTTTACTTATCTCCAGGTTATGGATCAGCGTGCCTGAAGGAATATATCTAAGCAGCATGCAATTGCCGTTTTTAATATCTACTTCTTTCTGGTTTGAGGCGATGATCATCTCTCCGACTTTGATATCTACCGGAGCGATAATGTAGCGTTTTAAATTATTTGGATATTCAATCAATGCCAGCCGCGCCGAACGATTGGGATCATACTCAATAGCAATGATCTTTCCCGGGATCTCCAGCAGGTCGCGCTTGAAATCGATTATACGCAACATCCGCTTATGACCGCCGCCCTGATGCCTGGTAGTGATGCGGCCATGGACATTCCTGCCACCGGTCTTTTTAAGCGGCATAAGCAGAGATTTTTCCGGCTTATCCTTGGTGATTTCCGCAAAATCTGACCCGGTAATAAATCGTCTTGAAGGAGTGTAAGGATTAAACTTTTTTATTCCCATATTATGCCGTTACTATTTTTTGACCTTCTTTAAGCGTAACTATCGCCTTCTTCAGGTCGGGTGTACGGCCTACTTGATAACGTACCCGCTTCATCTTTCCGAACGAGACAAAGGTATTGACGTCTTTGACCTTTACCTTGGACAATTCTTCGACCGCGCGTTTGATCTGAATCTTATTGGCGCTATTCTTTACCAAAAACAGATATTTGCCTGCCGGCTCGTAAAGCGTAGACTTTTCCGTGCGCAGCAGTGACTTTATTATATCGCTTGAGTAGATCATTTTTTCAACCTGTTAGTTAAGGCGGCTAACCCGTCTTTAGTGATGAGGACTTTTTTATGGCTTATCACTTCATAGACATGCGTATACTTGGCTAAGTTCACATTTAAGAAACCGATGTTGTTTAATGCCCTTTGCGTATTCGCATCTATCTTTTCTAAGAGCAGAAGAATGTTGTTGCGTTTTACCTTCTTGGGAAAATCCACTTTTAGATTTTGCAGAGCCCTGACTGCCTCTTTTGTCTTAGGTGTTGTAAAAACCAGCTCATCAAGGACGATGATATTATTTTCCCTTATTTTTGCGTTCAGGCTTGACCTTAACGCCGCTGATTTAATTTTTACGGGGAGGGTATAATAGAAATCCCTGGGATGCGGCCCGAAGACCACGCCGCCGTGACGCCACAAAGGCGAACGGGTAGAGCCGACCCTGGCGCGGCCGGTCCCTTTCTGCTTCCAGGGCTTGCGTCCGCCTCCGGATACCTCGCCGCGGGTCTTAGTCGCGGCAAGCCCGAGGCGCTGATTAGCCCTATAGGCATTCACTGCCTGATAAATAACAGCCTCATTTACCGTTCCGTCAAAAACGGAAGTATTTAGCTTTATCGTATCTATTTCTTTTCCTTCGCTGTTATATATAGGTAAGGTGATCGCTTCCATGATTATTTCTTAGCCTTCCCAGCTTTTGACGGCTGCTGCACTATTTTCTTGGCAAGCCCGGATTTTTTCTTTGCTTTTCGGATAACAACATAACCGTTCTTATGTCCGGGTATAGCGCCTTCCACCAAAAGCAGATTATTCTCAAGATCGGCTTTTACCACCTTCAGGTTCTGCATAGTGACCTGCCCTGCTCCCATGTGGCCGGGCATATGATGCCCTTTAAAGACTCTTCCGGGAGTGGTACTAGAACCAATAGACCCTACTCGGCGGTGCGATGTAGAGCCGTGTGTCTTGGGCCCGCCATGCCAATGCCAGCGCTTCATACCGCCCTGGAATCCTTTGCCGATAGAAGTCCCGGTTACATCAACCCAATCACCGGCCTTAAACACATCTACCTTTAATTCATCGCCGACTTTATATTCGACGTTCGGCTCTTTCAAAAATTCGCGGACGAACTTACGCGGGGCGATATTAAGCTTCTTAAAGTATCCTAGCTGCGGTTTCTTGACCCGGCTCTCTTTTGCCAGATCAAAACCGACCTGGACGTTTTTCTCTTTTACCGCCAGCACCGGGCAGGGGCCTGCCTCAATAACCGTAACACAGACCATTGCGCCTGCATCACTAAAGACGTGCGTCATCCCGATTTTTTTACCAAGTAATTCAGTCATATTATTAATGTAGCGATTTTCGTTCGTACGCCTTTGCATACGAAGAATAACGCTATTTTATTTCAACATCCACACCCGCGGGCAGATTAAGTTTACGCAGGGAATCAATAGTCTTGGCTGTCGGTTCGTAGATATCGATAAGGCGCTTGTGCGTCCATAGCGCGAACTGCTCGCGCGACTTCTTGTCGACGTTCGGAGAGCGCAAGACCGTAAAAAGCTCTTTCTTGGTCGGAAGCGGCACTGGCCCCGATATTTTGGCGCCAGTGCGCTTTGCGGTCTCTACGATTTCTACCACCGCCTGATCCAGAAGGCGATGATCGTATGCTTTTAATCTGATACGGATTTTCTGTGCGTTTGACATATGTTTTAAGCAATAACCTCAGTTACGACACCTGCGCCTACCGTACGGCCGCCTTCGCGGATAGCAAAACGGGACTCTTTTTCCATAGCGATAGGAGTGATCAATTCAATCGTTACAGCCACGTTATCCCCGGGCATGACCATTTCTACGCCGGCCGGTAATTCCGTCACATTTCCGGTAACGTCGGTAGTACGAAAATAATACTGCGGCCTGTAACCCTTGAAAAACGGAGTGTGTCTTCCGCCTTCTTCTTTGCTCAATACGTAAACCTGGGCCTTAAACTTGGTATGCGGAGTGATGGACTTGGGAGCCGCGATAACCATCCCGCGCTCGATCGAATCCTTATCAACGCCTCTTAAGAGTAACCCGACGTTGTCTCCGGCCATACCTTCATCCAGGAGCTTTCTGAACATTTCAATACCGGTAACAACGGTCTTTTTGGACTCCGGCCTTAAACCGACCAGCTCCACTTCATCGTTTAGTTTGACTTTACCGCGTTCGATTCTTCCGGTGCCGACTGTGCCTCTACCTTCGATACTGAACACGTCTTCCACTGCCATAAGTAACGGCTTGTCCAGGTCTCTGATAGGTAACGGTATAAAATCATCGCATGCCTTGACCAGTTCGAGTATCGGTTTGCAATCAGGGTTATTAGGATCAGCCGCTGCCATAGCCTTGGAAGCGCTACCCCTTATGATCGGAGTCTTGTCTCCCGGATAACCGTACTTCGTCAATAGGTCTCTTACTTCCATTTCAACCAGGTCCAGAAGTTCCTTGTCAGTGACCAGGTCGACCTTGTTCATGAAAACCACCATTGCCGGAACGTTAACCTGACGCGCCAAAAGAATATGTTCTCTGGTCTGGGGCATCGGGCCGTCAGCTGCTGA
>CAYGZJ010000128.1:0-4334 GCA_964354335.1 uncultured Planctomycetales bacterium
TTGGACCGGATAATCTCATCAGTAAGACGCACACGTTTTAACCTCCCCTGTTCACGGATATCCAGTCGCGAACCCTGAGAATTAAGACCGATATGGCCGTCAGAGCCCATGCCGGCAATGATGATATCCGCACCCCCAAAAGACTCAAGAAGATCCATATTCCCCTTACAATCCGGCTTGGCGCCTATATAGTGTATGTTTCTTCGTAGTTCCGGAGTAGTAAAAACCCGCGAAAAAAGTTCCGTCTCTTGCGTAAATGCGTATGAATACGGACTTTGAACATCCAGATTATCGTATTCAGCAAGTTGAAAGGCATTAAGCGTAGGCCAGGAAATGCAGTATATAGGATCAGCCATGGCGCGCAAAACCCCTTGCCTAATCTTGTCTTCAGAGATAAAGCTACTGACAGTCCTGCCTCCGGGAAAAACCACATTGGCCAGCCCGCGCTCCTTCTGCACACGGTTTATTTCAGCGGCGATGAAACGCGCTGCGGTGCGGGCAAAATCCTCGGAACTAACAATGTGAAAACCAAGATCCTGAAGGAGACTACAGGCAAGAGGAAGTTCATGTCCACTCTTTGTCACGTACTCAAGTAGATAGGCAATGATCTGTTTCCTAAGGGCTGGCGATTCCTGGGCAAGCCGTTTGATGATATCGTTAAGGACTGCGAAAAATGCGTCTTTATCAACCTCTTTTTGCTCTTTGACCTTAAACAGAAGTGCCCACAAGTTCTTGAATTGCTTCCAAGCCTCTGGAAGCCTGCGAGGATTTCTTAACGCGGCAAAAAGCACGGCCTCAAACATCCAGGCTGGCTCTACTTCATCTGCCCCTAAGATGACCTTGCCATGTTCAGCCCTTACTAGGATGGAAATAAAAGCCCTGGCACAATCCGGGAGCTTTCCGGAGTCTTTGATAACCTGATAAAAACGGTCAAAGCAGAATTTCTTATGCTTTACTATCATCTCGACCATGGCCACAAAACACGGTTCGTACACGGTCCGGTCAGTCGAAGAAAGGATCTCCTCTAATACCAGTTTTTTGGCGATGGCGCTGCGCAAAACAGACTGACAAACTCCTTCGTTTCCAATGTTTGGAGCTATAATGTTGCTGAGGATATCGGTTTTTAGAAGAAGTTTACGCTGCCGGACCAGGTGGCGGGTAAGAACTAGTTTATAATCCTTGATCACCCCGTAGAAGAGGTTATAGAGTTTCTCTGCTTCGTCTTTTTCGCCATTCTTGACGCTTAAGAGAATATTGACGGCAGGATCAAAGTTACGATAGAAACTTAATTCAGTGCCCAGATGGCCTACGACAAGATATACAAATAAGACCGTGACTGCGCCGAGCGCCACCCGCTGCCAAGCCACTCCACCAAACAGGGAGATCAGAAATACCGCGGCGACTAATCCGACCAAAATACACTTCATTGCAATTATTGAAGTCTCGGAGCGTTTCTGCAAAAGGATATTTCCGTATTTTGCGAAAGCAAAATTAACGAGGGGCGATTCATCGCCCGGATTATCCATCACCTGTTTTGCAAGCGTAAAAAAGTCATCATATATAAGAGCGCTCTGAATTAAGGCGTGCCGCTTCATATACGCCAAAGCCCACGTATTTATTTCCAGGCGCTCAGAAGTACGCAGCATATTCCAGGCAACTACTTCCCTGCGAATGGCTGCTGCCTCATCACTGATGGTATGATGCGCCTGTTCCTCATGGCATAGCAACATATAGACAAGCATCGCGGGCGCCGGATGCCGGGGTGAAAATAATTCTTCCGAAAGGAACAACGAACCGTTCCTGCGCAGGGCAAGCGCGCCGCGGATCCTGGCCACGTTTATCTTAACGCCTTTGCGCCATAGCTCATGCACCTTGATAAGAAACGCCTGACTATCAGTCAAATATTGCAAGAAATCCTTGATATCGGCGACAGTCTCTTCAATCTCGGGGATCGCGTTCTTTAATCTTAAGAACGCTGCAGGTGAGGCAAAAAGATCGAGTTGTTGCGGCGGCTGTTGTGAGCGGGGAGGCTGCGGAAGCAATTGCCGTAAAGAAATTTTCTCTGTTTCATAGTATTCATAGGACGGCACAGCGCCTCTGGTTACCATCCATCCGATTAAATCCAGGCGCACCCTGCCTTCTCTATCCACCGGCCATATAGGCGCATCAATAAACTCCATCCCTGCGGTATTATTCTGGCCGAATAATCTGCCTAGTTCTTCAAAATATATTTTGCGATACGCAAAAACCGACATCGCCCATTCCAGCGGCGACATACCTTTTTCACCCCAGCCTTCTGGTGGTCTATTGAAACCTTTAAGATAATCCAGGCGATACTGTCCGACGCCTTGGGCCTGCCGCATGATTGATGCAACTACTTGTCTCCATCCTCTATAACGCAGGCGCTGCAGATGCTCTTCGTAACATCTTCTTTCGCCAAGGGCATAATCCCCAAAACTGTAAAACCCTGACTCCCTCTCCAGCAATAAACCCTCATCCTTAAACCAGACGCGCATATTATTTGCATGATAGAAAAACACAGCCTGCAAACGAATCGCCTCTGCCTCGTTTGGACAGATTTCATGGATAATAATGGAAGCTATTTGATCAGGGGTAAGCCGGGCGCGTATTTCGGCAAGAGTAAGGTTCCAGATGATTTGGCCTGAAGCAGAGCGGTATGCTACCACCGGGGGACCGGTAACCCTGCCTGCGTCCACAAGATATTTCTCCAACGCCTGCAGCACTCCTCCCAGATTACGGAAACGTTCTGAAACTACCGGAAATCTTATAAATCGCTGCTCTTGTGCTGCCGCAAACATAGCAGCGGAAGTAATTTTATGCGAAACACTATCGCTCTCGTCAGATTTACATTCTGTGTTAACCCGTGACTGCGCAGCTCCGATCCTGACATACGAACCTTCGCTCTTATTTACGTATTCGACTATTTTAACAAAAATATCCCTGGCGCTGCGTCCCTGCGCACGGCAGAGGGTATTCGTAAAATCTCCGATGACGATCATTTTCTCTTTGGCCCGGGAAAGCGATACGTTTATCCTCTGCAGGCCGTCCAAGGTCTCAAGAAAACCTATATTCTTAAACTCAGCCCCGTTATCATCCTTGCTGCGCACCATGGAAACGATCACAACATTGTTCTCCTGGCCCTGGATGGCATCGATGGTATTGACCATAACGTGTATCTTGTGGACATCTGTTTCGCTGAACAACCTGCGTCCCTGCAGCGGGATATCGAATTTCACAAATTTAAGAAACGAATACAGGCTCGAGGGATATGGGTCCCTGATAAAATTAGCGACAAAGTTTCGGGTGCGCGGATTGGCGATGGCATCAATATCGACCTTCAGGCCTTCCCTGAGAACACTTCTTTCCTCATCACTTAACTCTACCTTTGACTGGCTACAGGAACGTATCTTATCAACCACGGCCTTAAGGCGAAGTGCTAAGACGATTTCTTCATTCTGCGCTGCATAGGGAGAAATAATCGTAACCTGTTCAAACCCATACCGCCAGCTCTCGTCAGCATTGGTCTGATTAAGAATAGACTCCAGCTCCCGTAAAACCGTACTTACTTCCCGGATATTATACGAGGAAAAATTCAGCTGCGCCTCGCGTCCTGCGATATCAATGAGTTTAAGAGTGTCTTCTTCGGCCATCTCCTTATCCTGCGCCTCATAATCACGCGCAAGCAGCTGCCCGTCATAAAAGATATTCACCAGTCCGGTAATGAGAGGATGTGAACGCCTGTTAACCTTAAGCAAATGGTGGTCAAGCGGGATGCCGCGGTCGCGCTGCAATTCAAATGCGCGCTGGAAAAGAGAAATCTTGAAATTCCAGAGATTATCAGGCAAAAATACTTCTTCCAACGTCGGGAGGCTGAACCGCTGCTCAAGAGGCTTACCTTCCTTCTGCATAATCACCGCTTCTTCGCGCACCATCGCCTCCATATCCTGGCTGACTCCGAAAGCGGGAAGCTGCATATGGTCTCCTACCAGGATAACTTTCTCTCCTGCCATAAGCGCAGGCACCACGGTCTCCGCTATAGTGGCGCGGCCGGCTTCCTCGATGATCACAACATCAAATCTTCGGAAAAATCCGTTCTGACGGATAAATTTGTCATTTAAGAATCCGTTGTTTGTGCCGAGAATAACAAAACCGGTTTTTTTCTGCGTATACCCCTGCTCAAAATCACGCAGCAATCTCTCGCGGTTCTTCCAGTTGCTCTTTATCTCGTCACTAATTTTCTCCTCCTGGTTGCCGACGCGCACAAAAGCTATTCCTGCCCTACTCAGGCGTTCGCCGATATTGTTTACGGCAGC
>CAYGZJ010000129.1:0-4330 GCA_964354335.1 uncultured Planctomycetales bacterium
CCTTTCCGATGGATGGGATTATTTTAAGGCCCAACTCGGACGTGCACCAGAAAAAGAAGTTAAAACTCCGCCGGCGCAGACAAAAGAGGCTAATGAGCAAAAAGGTGTCGGTTCCAAGGCGAATGCGGAGCCTAACCCGCTGACTCCGGGGGTTGCGCAGGATAGCCTCAAGGACACTGCCCTAAATAAAGGAATGGAAAGTGAGTTGGAGAAGAGATTCGGTGATAACACGCCCAAGGTTACCGGCGGCAACCAGAAGCAAGAGGTAAAGACTCAGACCGATGAGATAAAGGTTGAATTAAAGAAAGCTTCCGGGGAGCAGCCTGCTATTAAAGAGACTCCTAAGGCAGCGGTTGCGCCTCAGGCAGAATTAAGGCCTCCTACGCTTGAGGAATCTATGAATAAGAACTCGCGTGATCTGGATACTGCGATGGGCCTTGAGGATAAGTTGCCTCCGGAGAATAGAAAGACTATTCCTTCTCTCGAGCGTAAAGCTGGCCCTATGCCGGAGATACCAAATGATTCCGAAGCGCTGCGCAAGCAGGCCGATGAGCAGGCAGGTGGAATAAGCGAAGAAGCCGCAAAGCAATTAGAGCCGCCGCCGGTTACGGCTAAATTGGCCGGAGAAGACGGCCCGTTAATGCAGCCGGAGTTTAAACCCAGCCTGGCGCAGGTTGAGCCTCCTCAATTGGATCTTGATAAAGAATCGGCATCTGCTCCTAAAGAGATCGCTCAGGAGCAGGTTGATAATAAGCGTTTGCCTCCAAAGGAAATAGTCAAAAAGAAATCGGATGAATTTTCTGATAAACTCATTGCCGGAAAAGGGGGAACCTTTACGCCTGAAGAGCGCAAGGATTTACATTTAACGCTTTTGCAGGAACGCGTCCGCGATGCCTCAAGAGGAAATGAAGAGGAGGCGCAGAAGCGTTATGAAGAAGCCAAGCCAAAAATTGAAAATGCCGAAAGACGGGTAGCGGAGCTTGACAAGCAGATCGATGCCATTGATAAGCAGCAGAACCAGGCCTTAAAAAACAAAGATACGACATTGTATTTTTCTTTAAACGAACGCAAAAATAGCTTGGCGGAGAAAAGGAGTATGGCTAACAGCGTTATCGACAATGCTTTGGATCAGAAAATTACTCTAACACCTCAAGAGAAACGCGAGAGTGATATTGCGGAAGCGCAGATGGCTGCCCGTGCGTCATTTGGCGGTAATGCAGCATATGATAAGGTAGAGCGGGTTAAAAAGGGTTACAGCGGGGATAGAGCAGTAATCTTGGTTAAAGATGCTGATAGTGTGGTGGCAGCGCTTGAAAAAGAGCGGGAGATGGGTGTTCCAATACGTATCGAGCGGCAAAACGTAATCGACAAAACCCTTTCCCGTCTCATCGATGGTGGAGAACGTATCGTCGTTGTCAATGATTCTCCGGATCCTGAAAGAATGGAAGCTCAGCAGGCGCTGGCCAATGCCGGATACTTTAATGGGCAGGTTGACGGCCGCACCAAGCCGTCGAGCGATGATGTTATCGCTTTCCAGAAGGCAAACAACCTGAAAGCCGATGGTATCATCGGCCCCAAGACTATGGAGAAGATGAGGACGTACTTGACTAAACCTAAGAATCAGGATGTCCAAAAGCCTTCTGCCCCTGCGCCAGCCCCTGAAAATAATAAGACAAATACCTCTACGGAAGCGTCAAGCCCTGCAGCGCCGCGTCCCGGAGAAAAACATATCAGCTCAATCGAGAAACAGATCCCGGGATTTAAGGTAGATGAAATTTCCAAGCAAACTCTAAAACAGCTGCCTGATGATTGGGAAATACAGGTGCCCAGTAATATTCCTGAATATGAAGCAGCTTTGGGAGGAAAATCAGTAGCAGGAACCGGCTTCATTGGCCATGCTGACAAAGAAAAGAAGGAATTAGTTCTTTATGGGGCATTCCTTCCGGAAAAAAATCAGCGTATTCTAGCTCACGAAGGTGTGCATGGGGTTTTGAGCCCCCGGACTGTACCTGACGTGGTTGTCGAAGGCGATACAGCCACATTCACGCAAGCGCCACTGCTGGGCGATTACTCAAGCTTTACCAATCGTCTTGCCCCTGCAGATAGAGAGTTGGTTGCTGCGGCAGAGCAATATTTTCGAAAAGATTATAGTTCAAAGACAGACGGCGGGACACTTAGTTCAAAGACGACAGACGGCGGGAAACTATTTTTTGCCCACTCTCCTCCAATGGAGGTTTATAAAGCTATGCCTGACAGGGCAAAATCTTACAAAGTAACAAATCCGGAACAATTCTATAGCGGGAGTGATGACGCAAAAGGCGCCAACGAATTATTTACTTATCTGTATGCCGACGGAGCTTATTTAGGTAACACCAATAGCGTAGCTCGTTCCTTAACGCCAGAGGAAGAAAACTATTTTACGTCAGCCAAAAAAGGACCAAACGCTTATTCTATGACCACGAATATCATACACAATTTATCACCAGGCGGAAAAGCCTGGTTAAACGATTATTATAAGGGTCAAGGTCTGGTCGTTCCTGAAGTCTACAAACCCGACAAAAAACAAGACTAGAAGATTAGGGGACGCTTCTGGCCTATTTAAGTTATTGATTTGCAACAAGATGTAAGAGGAATAATGGGGTCAGAATTATTTTTTAAACAATTCTGACCCCAATTTTACCAATTTTACGAAAAGGCAAACCCATCGTAAGGTGGGGGCCTCGCCACAATAATTGGCGGGTTTCCGCTAAGGATATTGGCGGAAAGCAAAACTACGGGTCCGATTACAGTCTTCAGCTGTCAGCTTTCAGTCTTCAGCAAAAGCTTATTCTCTGAAAGCTGTGCTCTGAAAACCGATAAGGACAGCCGGGTTGCCGAATCTTGATTTCAAAGGTAGGATTTGACAACACGGCTTTAATTTTATACACTAGTATCAAAGGAGCGGTATGAAAAAAAGAGTGATGATATTGTCAATAGCGTTCCTTCTTACCTTTATTAGCGTAGCCTTAGCGCGCTCCTCAGATACTGAAACGCACATCACCCCTGCGGCAAATAATCCCGGTGGCAGCAATTATGCGCCTCAGACTTTTACCAATCCGGCCAATCCCAATGATCCTGCCGGCACCTGGTATCAGTCGCAGCAGACCTGGGCCAACCGGCCGGGCCAGATCCCCGGTCAAACATTCAGCACTAATCCTAATCCGGGATATATCGATTATAAACTTTTTGACACGCCAAAGTGGAAGCCGCAAACTGCTACTTATGATACTGTAGGGGTTGATGTGGATACTTTTAAGCCGCAAACAGGCGCACCGCAAATGTATAAGGTTGATAAAATCGGTAATGAAGTCACCCTGCCGCCGACAAAGGCAGCAGTGTATCAGGTGAATAAAGATGGCAGTGAGTCTATTGTGCCGATGACAAAAATCGACCGGGTGACGCGGGTCGACGAAAGAACGAAGATCGATAAGGATGTTTATACAGCGCCTAAGGTGCCTGTTACCGGTACCGGAGTCAGGGATGATGTCGAGATGGTTAAGGATGAAATCAGGGCTGATCAAGATATCCCGAAAACTTCGGTCGCTATGCCGGAACCCGAAGCAGTTGTTTATCAAGTAGATAACGATGATGCCGGCGTTACTGTGCCGTTTAGCAAGGTTGAGAGAGATACTTCTGTCCCTGTGCAGTTTGATAGAGAATAATGGGGTCAGAATTATTTTTTAAATAATTCTGACCCCTTTTTTACGAAAAGGTAAACCCATCGTAAGGTGGGGGCACAAAGCCACGGGTCCGATTACAGTCTTCAGCTGTCAGCTTTCAGTCTTCAGCAAAAGCTTCTTCTCTGAAAGCTATGGCCTGAAAACTGATAAGGGTAGCCGGGTTGCCGAATCCTAAGGGAAATAGGGGTTTGACAGTTCGGTTTTTATTTGTCCACTTTGGAAATAGTTTTGCAAACTTTGAAACTCTGGGGACGCTTCTAGGCATCTTAAGTTGTTGTTCTGTGAGAGGTTATAGATATGGAATCAAAAGTGTAGGGAGGGGAAAGGAGTACCATAGAATAATTTACAAGTAATAAGAAGGAGCTTACAATGATCCGCCTAACGCCACGGGACGGAAAATCAAAATTTATTTGTATATGCCTTATTGCCATATCCTGCGTTACAATTCTTACCCTGCAGTCTGTATCCGCTTCTGAATCAGACAATGATGAGAATACGTCTTCCAGGAGCACCTGGCAGTCGGTCAAAGACTGGTGGCATCGGCCTTTCTTCAGCCCCGGCACGCTCTCCGGCATGATCTACACCCGGCCCTGCTATACCAATAACGCCCC
>CAYGZJ010000130.1:0-4325 GCA_964354335.1 uncultured Planctomycetales bacterium
GCTGATGGTACCGGGGGTATTAATGCGGTACTGGTATGGATCTGCGCTAAGAATATCCGCCAGATACAGCCAGTCAAAAATAGTATTGATACAGAAAATCGCGTCTGAATCCAGCGCGATTTTCATGACAGCCTTAACAATTTCTTTATCCGACTTCTCGCGCATAAGGCCGCTTAAACCCAGTTGCTTCCAGAGCTTTTCTTTTTCCAGATACGTATTCTCGTAGATATCAATAAAATCCGCTAATTCATCTTTACGCTTGCCTAAAAACGATACCAGCTTATCAGCCGGATCGATCCCGTTTTTCCAGCGTAGCCTCCCATAACGCGACAGGTCCGGGTCAAACAACTCTGACTTTACCTTCGGGTAATCTATTCCCCGCTCCCCGCACTTCCTGGCAAAAAGCGCCTCATCCACCGTGCCTGCCTCATATTCCCACCACGCCGGCCAGTTAGTCGTATCGTGCGTAGAAAGCATAGAGACAGAAAGCTGGCGATATTCTTCCGGCCTTAAAAAATCATGGCGCACCTTCCAATCTTTTACCCAGCGCTGTACGTCATTGCCGGGGATCCCCAGCTCACGCAGTGTCTGAATGCAAACCTGCGGGATGATTCCCAGGTCCTCGGCACACAAAAGCATTGCGGTATTATTGAGCATCGCGAAAAGAATGCCTCTGCCATGCTCTCCCCAACAGCCCTCATCAGCCGGGTCAAAGAAACCATGCAATCCCTGATTCTCCAATGGCTCGTTATAGGCGATGCTCCAGATCCTGAAAAGCCCGACCACATGGTCGATACGTAAAATATCATAGAAATTCTGCGCATATTTTAGCTTCTCAACCAGATACCGGGAACCGTCGGACCTAATGCGTTCCCAATTATTAGTTGGCATCCCCCAACGCTGCCCTTTGGCGCAATACATATCCGGCGGGGCGCCGGCGGCGTATTCGAGCTTAAAAAATTCCGGATGCTGCCAGACATCAGCGCTGTCGCGCGATACCAGAATCGGCAGGTCGCCCTTTAACAAGACACCCTTTGATGCGGCGTAGTCCTTGGCCTCTTTAAATTGCCTAAAGAGCTGCCACTGCACCCACATATGAAAACTCAGCGCCTTTTGGTTTTTTTTCGCAAAATCACTTAATGCTTTCTTTTCGCGGTCTCTATATTTCTGATCCCAGTCATACCAGGGGCGCCCGTCAGATAACTCCTTAATGACTTTATAGAGCGCAAAATCAGTCAGCCAGTAAACGTTATCTTCCCTGAATTTCTTAAACTCCGCGCTATCCTTGCCGCTTTTAGAAAAAATCTCCCAAAGCAGGCGCATTTTTTCTGCCTTGATCCCATAATCAATGTATGTCTTACCCGTAGGAAAGCGTGCCGCCAGATCTTTGATAGCAGAAGCCATACCTTTTGTGCCGGCTCCGGGGATCTCTCTAAGGGAAATATATGCCGGCTCAAGCGCAAATGCGCTTATTGAGTCATAAGGACAGAAAACCGCTCCCACCTCATTCATGGGTAAAAGCTGTATAACGGAATTGCCGCAAGATTTTGCCCAATCAACCAGGAGCCTTAGATCCGAAAGGTCACCTATGCCGATACTTGACTTGGAATAAACGGAAAAAAGCGGAACGAGCGCGCCGGAGCGACGCTTAAGGCTGATGGATTTCCATTTTTTGGATGAATTAGTGCTGAAAAGGTATGCGTAGGGATTCTTATCTGACATAGGGTCTCTAGGTGAAACTTAACGCAGATAGGGAAAGATAAAACGGATGATTCTGTCTGCCCAAAACATCGACAATATTGCTGCCAATGCCAGAAACGGGCCATATGCGATGGTGTGGTCTTTTTTTGCCAGAAGATTTACAATCCCGATCACCGCTCCGAAAAAGGGTGCTACAAAAAATGTCAGCAATGCCTGCTGCCATCCCAAAAACGCGCCGATCATCGCCAGCAATTTTACGTCTCCTCCGCCCATGGACTCGGTTTCTCCCTGGATAGGAGGTTTTTTTAAAAGCTTGAAATACACCAGATCGAAAAGCTTTCCGGTAAGATAAATGATCCCTCCTCCGATAATGATCCCCAGGATGGAATTCAGCATCGGCTGATAATCAAACCTAAAAGGCCCAAGACTAATCCCCTTGACAGTATTAAGCACCAGGCCGACGATCAGTCCGCCCACGGATATCTCATCCGGTATGATGCGGTGCTTCAGGTCGACAAAGGTCGCCACGATAAGGCCGCAGACTAACACAATATACATGAATAAATCGTAACTTAAACCGTAGCGCTTAAACAGGACCACAAACATAAGCCCGGTCAGAAGCTCAACCAGCGGGTAACGCAGCGAAATCCCCTTTTTGCAGAAACGGCATTTACCTCCCAGGAGCATATAGCTGATAAACGGAATATTGTCGTAGGCGGGAATGCGCTTCTTGCAATTCGGGCAATGAGAGCTTGGCCAGACCACTGACTCAGATTCCGGCATGCGGTGGATGCAGACATTCAAGAAACTTCCGATCATAGAACCGAAAACAAACGCAAGGATCACCCCGATCATAGTTTTTTCACTCCTTTGGATAAAACTTTGCGCATCAGCTCAACCGGCGCTTTCTTCGGCGAAATCCAAAGGTTCAGCGCCTCAACCCCCTGATACAGAAGCATCCCAAGGCCGTTAGCGTAACGCAGTCCCTTATCCTTGGCGAGCTTTAGTAGTTTTGTTTCCTGCGGGTTGTAAATGACATCATAGACAAAAATGCCCGTGGGCAATTTCCTAAGGTCGATCACACAGGGATCAGTATCCTGCATCCCCACCGGAGAGGCGTTAATCAAAAGGTCCTTATTCTCAAAAATAACGTCGTCAAGATTCGCTACTGCCTTCCAGTGGATATCCGGAAAAATATCTCCCATGCGCTTTATCAGCGTCAGAATACGGAATCTGTCAATATCAAAAACCGCTACTTCCTCGACTTTTAATTTTCCCAAAGCAAAGGCGATCGCCTTTGCCGCGCCGCCTGCTCCGATAAGCACTACCTTCTTCGGCTTTAGTTTATGCGCCGCGACATCTTTGGCAAATCCGATGTAATCTGTGTTGTATGCCTTTAATCTGCCTCTTTTGTCGACGACAATGGTATTGGCAGCTCCTATCGCGCGCACACCCTCGGAAACATACCCTTTGGCGTAACGCATAATCGTCTCTTTATAGGGAATAGTGACATTAAATCCCAAAATATTATTTTTTTTCAAGCCACGCAGGAATTTCCCGATATCCTTCTCTTGCAGGGGAAAAAGTTTATATTTGGCTTTTATCTTAAGGTGGGCCAGCGCCGCATTGTGCATCAGGGGCGAGAGGCTGTGTTTGACGGGGTAACCGATTAATCCGAAGTTTTTAGTTTGGCTCATTTACTCTCTATTTTATTGATGGCATCCAAATAGGCCCTGATCGCTGCCTCGATGATATCGGTACTGGAACCGCGGCCACCGATAGTCTTATCTTTTACTTTAAGCTTTAGACTTACCTGCCCTAACGCGTCTTTTCCGGAAGTTACCGCTTCCAGACGAAAATCTTCTAACTTTGCCTTATACGCCGTAACCTTATCTATCGCCTTAAAACAGGCATCCACCGGGCCGTCCCCGGTGGAAGTCCCGCAGCAATCCTTACTTTTTTTAAGAAGACAGACCGTAGCCACAGGTTTGACCTTAGTTCCGGAGGTGACTTCAAAGCTGCTTAACTGCCATAACGGCTTGATCACGCTGATCTCATCCTCGACGATCGTGCGCAGGTCATCGCTGAAGATATCTTTTTTCTTATCCGCGACTTGCTTAAAACGTAAAAAAGCCTTGTTCAGCTGCTCATCATTTAAATGAAAACCCAATGACTTTAACCTGTCCCTGAATGCATGCCTGCCGGAATGCTTGCCCAAAACCAGCTGGCTCTCAGCGATACCGACATCATGGGGATCCATGATCTCGTATGTGCTGCGCTTCTTCAGGATCGCATCCTGATGGATCCCTGATTCATGGCGGAAAGCATTCCTGCCCACGATCGCCTTATTCGGCGGGACCACGAAATCTGTCAGGCTACTGACCAGGCGGGAAGTCCGGAATAATTCTTTGGTATTGACCTGGGTATACAAGCCGGAAAACGCGTCTTTGCGCGTCTTGATCGCCATGACTACTTCTTCCAAAGAAGCATTCCCTGCGCGCTCGCCTATCCCGTTAATCGTACAATGCACCTGCCTGGCGCCGGCCAAAACAGCAGAAAGAGAATTCGCCACCGCCATTCCCAGATCATCATGGCAATGAGTAGCAATGACAGCCTTGTTGATA
>CAYGZJ010000131.1:0-4310 GCA_964354335.1 uncultured Planctomycetales bacterium
TGTTCAATGGCAATGGCAGGGGATAGCCCGGAGATAAATTCAACATCGGGTTTTTGGAGCTGCTCTAAGAATTGACGGGCGTAGCTGGAAAGGCTCTCCACGTAGCGGCGCTGGCCTTCGGCATAAATCGTATCAAAGGCAAGGCTTGACTTTCCCGAACCGGATAGCCCGGTAACGACAATAAGTTTATTGCGGGGCAGTTCCAGATCAATACTTTTTAGGTTATGCTCTTTCGCACCCCGGATGATGATGGATTCGCTATGCATTTTTTATGGATATTAAATAAGAGGGCTTTTTGGATGCGCCGATAAACAGATACTATACAGCCCCTCCCAAAGATAATCTTAAGAAGGGGCTGTATATGTATTGCGTTACTTATTTTTTCTTCTTTTTGCCGCCTCTTTTCATCTTAGCGCAAGAAACATCACCTTTCTTGTCCAAGAAATAAAGATAGCCTTTTTGTCTCTTGATGCCGCATTTAGCTACCTTCTTAGGGCTACCGCCTTTGGACTTGCCTCTAGCCATTTTCGCGCAGGAAACATCACCCTGCTTGTCAATGAAATAGAGTAAGCCTTTTTGTCTCTTGATGCCCAATTTCATTAGCTTCTCTGCCATGTTTTGATTCACCTCCCTTCGTTGAATATTTTACCTACGTGCCGATACGTACCGGCTGAACAATCTGCCTAAGCGTTGCCAGAGCAGATAATACCGCTAAAAAACTTGTCTTGGGATTCTCCGGATGCAGGACATTTTCGGTGCGCGTGATGATCTCTCCCGCATCCGATACAATCTTGATTTCATGGATGTTGCGATTAGCCGTCGGATCGGCGATAATGGTGACCTTTGTTTTTCCCGGCCCGATACCGGCAAGGCTTAAAACCGCGGCCACATTGATATTCTGAGGAAAAAACTTCACTGCTTCCTGCGCAGGGCCGGAAAACAGCACGGTATCTTTAATGATCTTATCCAGCTTGATTCCTTTCTTCTGGACATAGGCGACATTAAGAAAAGATTTCGGGTGTTTGCGCGTAGTAAGACTGACGCTCCTGACTTTCCCGGACTTCGCCGCTTTAAGAGCGTCAATGCCGCAGATGGCACCGCTTGGTATATATACCTTTGCGTTATGCAAATAAGCCAATCGCGTAAGTTGCGTATAACGGCCGACGATTCCACCCACGCTCATAATCAGAATATTCTTACCTTTATTTAGTGCCTGCCTGGCGATGTTCCACGAGGCTTTTGCGCTGGCTGCCTCGATCACCAAATCCGAACGGCTGATCAGCTGCTCTAGGCCCACAACCAGGGCCGTATCCCTAAAAACACTTTTAGCCAAAAGCTTCGCCTTCTGGCCATCGGTATCACAAAGCGCGGCAACCGCTGCAACTTTACTAAAATCTTTACGCACTGCCTTGGCCAAAGATGAACCGATCGCGCCGCAACCCACAATTCCTATTCTTAGTCTTTTCATATTATGAAAATCACCCTGTTAAACGTGGTGACGTTGTGACATGGTGTCTTGGTGACATCTTAATAAGAATGTTATCAATAAGTCGAGTTTTGCCGATCCAAGCCGCAACAGCGATAAGACAATCACCAGATATTTTCTTCAGCGGCTTTAGCGTTTGCGCATCAACCACCGCGACATAATCGATCTTTACCGTTTCTTTTCTCTCGATTATATTTCGCATAAGCCTGATGAGCCGGTCCGTATCCGTTAATCCGTTTTTTACTAAATATTCAGCAAGGCTTAAGGAGCGCGCCAAGACCAGCGCGTCTTTTTTCTCCCGGCAACTCAGGTAAGCGTTGCGGGAACTCATGGCCAAGCCCCCTGCTTCGCGCACCGTAGGCATGAGCCTTATACATACCGGAAAATTAAGGTCCTCGCACATCCGCCTGATAACTATCGCCTGTTGCGCGTCTTTCTGGCCGAAATAAGCCCTATCCGGCCGCACAATATTAAAGAGCTTTGCCACCACGGTCGCAACACCCCTGAAATGCCCGGGGCGGGATTTTCCGCACAGCCCCTCGCTTAGTCCTTCAACGTTTACATAGGTCCTGTAACCTTCAGGATATATCTTTGCTGCTTCGGGATAAAAGATTATATCCACCTTCTCCTTACGACAAAGCTTTGCATCTACCGCAAGCTTCCTGGGATATTTCTTAAGATCTTCCTTTGGCCCAAACTGCGTAGGATTTACAAAAATACTGACCACCACCAAATCATTATCTATTCTGGCCTGGCGGATTAAGCTGGCATGACCCTCATGCAGAGCGCCCATGGTCGGGACAAAACCAATGCTCTTGCCATTGCGCACAGCCCTTAAAGCTAGATCAGACATTGATTCAGGGCTGCGGATTATCTTCATATTACTTCAAGTAGCGGCCTTACCACAAAATCGCGCTCAAAAATCCTTGGGTGCGGAATGACCAAATTCTTTCTCTTTACGATCTTATTGCCGTAAAATAAAATATCCAGGTCAATAGTCCTTGCGCTGTTGCGCGCATGCTTTGCGGGCCGGCCTAAACTGATTTCGATTTTTTTAAGTTCCTTTAGTAGAGTGGTAGGCAAAAGAACGGTAGAAATTTTTGCTGCGGCATTCAAGAATTTTCCCTGCCCGGCAGGACCGCCGAGAGGATCGGTCTGTATAAATTTAGAGACTCTGATAAGCTTAGTATCTTTCAAGCGCTTGATCTTTCCTAGGGCCAAAGTTATATTTTTCTTTCGATTTCCCAAGTTTGAGCCGATACCCAAATAACAGGTTACCATTACGCTATTTTCTTCAGGCGCTCAATCGCTTCTTTGATACGCTCTTTTGAAACAGTCAGCGCCATACGAATATATCCTTCCCCGTACTTGCCAAAGCCGACTCCGGGAGTGACCACCAGATTCGCCTTTTTTAAAATATGCGCGGCATATTGTATGGAACTGGTCTTTTTAGGGATCTTTATCCATATATAAAATGTGGCCTGCGCAGGACGCGCCTGCCAACCAAGGCTGGCCAATCCTGACATAAGCGTATCGCGGCGCTCCTGATATAAAGAACACATATTTTTAACAAACTCCTGGGGGCCATCCAGCGCTGCGATAGCAGCGACCTGGATCGCGGAGAATATCCCGGAGTCAATATTGGATTTGACCTTGGCTAAGGCGGCGATCAATTGCGCGTTACCACAAGCCCAGGCAGCGCGCCAACCGGTCATATTGTAAGTCTTGGATAAAGAATGGAACTCTATCGCCACCTCACGCGCGCCTTCGACTTCAAAGATGCTCGGAGGTTTATACCCGTCGTAGGCCATCTCCGAATAGGCCAGGTCGGAAATCACGATGATTTTATTCTTACGGGCGAATTCCACGACTTCCCGGTAGAAAGGCTTCTCGGCAGTGGCTGAAGTGGGATTATTCGGATAATTGACATAGATCATCTTTGCTTTTTTACGCACGCCGGCAGGGATCTTTTTGAGGTCGGGCAGGAAATCGTTTTGTTCAAGAAGCGGCATCAGATACGGCTTTCCGCCGGATAGGATAGTGCCTCCCTTATAAGGCGGGTAACACGGATCGGGAACCAACGTATAATCACCTTCATTTACAAAGGCAAGCGGGAAATGCGCGATCCCTTCCTTGGATCCTATCAAAGGAAGGATCTCGGTGTCAGGATCAAGATTGACTGCGAACCTGCGGTTATACCAACCTTCAATAGAGCGGCGCAATGCCGGCATCCCCTGATCAAGGGCATAACGGTGATTTGCCGGATCTTGTGCAGCACGATACAGCGCCTCGATAATAAATTTAGGGGTAGGCTGATCCGGATCGCCGATCCCCAGGTCAATAATATCCCGGCCTTCGGCGCGCGCCTTGCGCTTTGCCTTATCCATCTCTAAGAATAAATATGGCGGCAGACTCTGTAATTTTTTTGAAAGCTTAAACATTATTCTTTCCTTTTGTAATTTTCCCGCTACCCTACCTACTGACTACTACCTACTATCTACTGCTTTAAAACATCCTGCATGGAATATAATCCTGCCGGTTTATTAAAGACCCATTTTGCGGCTTTGATCGCCCCCACCGCGAATAACTCTCGCGAATGCGCCTGATGCTTGATTTCGATGCGCTCGGAGTTTCCGCAGAAAATAACCGTATGGTCTCCGATGATATCTCCCAGCCGGACAGCATGGGTAGGGATTTCTTTTCCCGTTACCTGGGTAAGGACCTGCGCCATCTTTTTAGCGGTCCCGGAAGGTGAGTCTTTTTTCATTTTATGATGCGCCTCCACGATCTCAACGCTGTAATCCGGGCCTAGCCGTGATCGGAA
>CAYGZJ010000132.1:0-4242 GCA_964354335.1 uncultured Planctomycetales bacterium
GACAACTCCGCGCCCTTCTTTGCCGATAAATTCCATAGCCTTGGTTAATTGCCGGCCACAATCACAGCGCAAGGATCCAAACACGTCTCCGGTCAAGCATTCCGAATGCACCCGCACTAAAACCGGCTGCTTAAGGATATCTCCCATGACCAGCGCAGAATGCACCTTATTATTGGTTAAATCCCTGTAAAGGATCAGATTGTATGTTCCGAATTCAGTGGGAAGTTGAGTCTGGGCAAGGCGCTCGATCAGTTTCTCCGAACGGCGGCGGTATTCGATCAAATCGGCAATGGTACAGATCTTTAAGCTGTGCTGTTTGGAAAATTCCAAAAGCTGGGCAAGCCTGGCCATGGTCCCGTCATCATTCATTATCTCGCAGATAACACCTGCCTGATAAAGCCCTGCCAATTTCATCAGATCCACTGTCGCTTCCGTATGTCCCGCCCTAACCAGCACTCCTCCGCGGCGCGCCCTCAAGGGAAAAATATGTCCGGGCCGGATAAGGTCTTCGGGCTTTGTCTGCGGGTTGATCAGTATCTCAATTGTACGCGCGCGGTCATGCGCGGAT
Organism: uncultured Planctomycetales bacterium; assembly: GCA_964354335.1. Lineage (GTDB taxonomy): Bacteria > Omnitrophota > Gorgyraeia > Gygaellales > Profunditerraquicolaceae > JAPLLR01. The sequence continues at coordinate 569 of CAYGZJ010000132.1, forward strand.
ATACCGGTAGTAATACCTTTAGCTGCGTCCACCGAGATCATCCATGCTGTTTTAAAAGGATCCTCCTGAACAATATGGCTACCGGACTTAAGCATCGGCTCCAGATCCAAATGCTTCAGGCGCTCTTCTTCCATAGGAATACAGATGAGACCACGGCCGTATTTGGCCATAAAATTTATATCCTGAGGCTTTATAAAAGATGCGGCGATGACCAGATCGCCTTCATTCTCGCGGTCCTCATCATCAACCACGATGACCATGCGGCCTTTTTTAAGATCCTCTAAGATTTCCGGAATGGAGTTGAACATAGTTTCTTAATTAACCTTATAAGGGCTATAAAATAAAGAGCCCGAAGATGATCTCCGGGCAAAAGAATATTAATCTTCTTCCATCTGGACTTTGTGCATTGGCACACACCAAACCATCCTATAGGTTTGGGTGTTCCAACGGCACGCCACTTTTCGTGGCTCCATCGGCTCCGGAATTTTACCGGATCATGTCCCGACGATACGTCGGGACTCGCGGGCTCAACCGCCGGTCAGGAATTACACCTAGCCCTAAAGATTAACTTACTTGTTAATATAGCATAAAATCTTACCTTGTCAATAGCTCAAACTCATCTTATAATAATAGCATGAGCCAACATATTATATATCAAGCACATAAATCCCTGTTAAAATACCGGAAAACCATTGCGATTGCGGAATCCTGCACCGGTGGGCTCCTCTCTACCCTACTTACCGAGCTTTCCGGCAGCTCAAAATACTTTTATTTAGGCGTAGTAACCTATAGCAATAAAGCCAAAGAGAAAATATTAGGGATTCCTGGCTCAGTCATCGCTAAAAACGGGGCGGTATCAGCCTCTGTGGCGCAATTGATGGCGCAAAAAGTCAGGAAATTAGCTAAAACCGACATCGGTATCAGCATCACCGGAATTGCCGGACCTACCGGCGGCACAAATGCCAAGCCCGTAGGTACTGTGTTTATTGCCTTAAGCAGCAAAAATGATGATCACTGCGAAAAGTTTATTTTTAAGGGAAGCCGCTTGGTCATCAGGAGAAAATCTGCGCTTAGCGCCCTGAAAATGCTCAAGGTTTTTCTATAAGGATGCGTACTTTCATCGCCATCAGCCTGCCTCAAAATGTCAAAGCCCGGCTTGCCCAGCTACAGGAAACGCTTAAAAAAAGCGGTGCTGATGTAAAGTGGGTAGATCCGCAAAACATTCATCTTACGCTTAAATTCTTAGGAGAGATCGATCAGCAGCAGATTGCCACAATCACCAAGGCCGTAGAAGAGGTAGCTTTAACTACCGGATCATTCCGCGCAAACCTGAATATCCTGGGCGCGTTTCCTAAGCTTGAATTTGCGCGTGTGATATGGGTAGGGTTAGAAAACGGAGATTCCCAATCCAAGGTAATCGCTCAAGCCCTGGAGGAAAAAATCGAAATGCTCGGGATCCCTAAAGAGAAACGGGAGTTTAGTTCTCATATCACTATCGGCAGAGTCCGATCATTTTTAAAAAAAGATAAGCTTGCTCAGGCAATAACCGAAGAAAACCAGAATTTTGGGCAGGAAAAACTCGAATTTGCGGTCACCGCGATCACCCTCTATAAAAGCACCCTTACACCCAAGGGACCGGCCTACGAAGCGCTTAAAGAAGTAAACCTCCAGACTACCTGAAGAATTAAATTCGTATAAAGCCCGGCGACAATATCGTCCATCATTACACCTGCGCTCCCCTTTATCCGCTGCAAAGAATATGCGGGGTATGGTTTAAAGGTATCCAGAAGCCTAAAAAGCAAAAACGCGGCGATGACAAATTTTAAATCCTGAGGCAGGAACAAAAGACTTAACAGCATTCCGCCCACTTCATCAATTACGATAAAACGGACATCCTTCTTAGCGTAAAACCGCTCCGCCGCCCCGCTGGTCAAAAAACCCAACACAATTACCAAAACAGTCACTCCCAGCTGCAGCAGGATATTGTTTTTTATCAGGTAAAACAAAAACAGGCCTGCGATACTGCCGAAGGTTCCGGGTACAAATGGAAGGTAACCGATAAAGAAGAAAGTGCTGATAACTACGGAGGGAAAATTACGGATAGTCATATCAAGGTGTTATTATAAACGGGTGATTATCTTGCGGTTCTCCCAAAGATAGGAAAATCCGGAATAAAGGGTAAAACCCACAGTCACCACCATCAGGACAAAGATCCCCTGACGGAAAAAATTCTCCCAGTCGGGATTCCAGGTGTAATAGGCAAGCATCACTTCCTTTGCCACGATGAAAATCAATATCACAAAGATGACCGACATCTGCGAGACGGTTTTGTGCTTTCCGGCGCGCGCGGCTGACAGGACTTTGCCTTTATTAAGCGCAAAGAGCCTAAGCGAGGTGATAAGGATCTCGCGCGAAATGATAATAACAAACATCCACGCGTCAATCAGCTGCATCTGGACAAACGTAGCGAATGCCGCCAGGACCAAAATCTTATCGGCGATAGGGTCCATAAGCTTGCCGAAATCAGTGACCATGTTCTTCTTCTGGGCGATCATGCCGTCAAGATAATCAGTAATAGCCGCTACGATAAAAATAGCCAGGGCAGCCACCTTTGCCCAAAGGCCGTGCACGAAAAGGAAGAACATAAAAACGAAGGTCAACAGGATGCGAAGCATGGTCAATCTGTTTGCGATATTCATAGTTTTAGGCCTCTCCTACCAGATCATATTCCAGGGTATCGCTGATGCGCGCTTTCACAAAATCCCCGGGCTTAAGCTTGCGGTCTGTATTGATATAGACAAGGCCGTCGACCTCCGGAGCGTCGTGCTGCGTGCGGCCAAGATAATGGTCATCCTCTTTTTCATCGATCAGCACTTCAAGCGTCCGGCCCAAAAGCCCCTGATTAAGCTTAAGGGAAACATCCTGCTGCGCGGCCATGATGGAGTTGAAACGCTCGACCTTGATCTCCTGAGGGACCTGGCGCAGGCTAAAAGCTGCTGTGCCCTCTTCGCGGGAGTAAATAAAAGCGCCAAGCCGTTCAAATTTAATTTCTTTAATAAAATCCAATAATTCCCCGGCTTCTTTCTCCGTCTCAGAAGGAAAGCCGGTGATAATCGAAGTACGCAATGCAACGCCCGGAATGATTTTCCTGATCCTGGCGACACATTCAATGATCTGGGCCTTTGTGGTCTTTCTGTTCATCAGCTTCAAGATGCGGTCATTGATATGCTGTATCGGAAGGTCTATATATTTACAGATTTTCTCGGAGCTGGCTATGACCTTGAGTAATTCATCGCTGATCCTGTTCGGATACAGATACAAAAGCCGTATCCAGCCGATATGTTCTGCTTTAGCGGATATCTTTTTCACCAGCTCAGCCAGCCGCGGAGCGCCGTATATGTCTGATCCGTATCCGGTGATGTCCTGACCGATGATGTTGAGCTCGGATATTTTCTGCCTGTCAAAGGCAGCGGCTTTCTCCAATGCCTCTTTCATAGGGAGGCTGGTGAACTTTCCTTTGATCTTAGGGATAACGCAGAAGCTGCAATTATTAACGCAACTTTCGCAGATCTTCAAATACGCAAAATGCCTAGGGGTTATCGCATATCTTTTATGCTCATGATTAAGAGATACTCTTCCCACAAAAGCATCGACCTCAGGAAGCTCTTTTATCA
>CAYGZJ010000133.1:0-4225 GCA_964354335.1 uncultured Planctomycetales bacterium
CAGAACAGAGATAGGCCTGTCAGCACCTTGCCTTTATTTGGGATACCGTTAGGCAGGACCACATCAAAACAGGAAATCCGGTCAGTTGAGACGATCAGCAGCTTATCGCCTAAATCATAAACATCCCTGACCTTTCCTCTCCGGAAAAGCTTCAGATCTTTAAAATCAGTAGTTAAAAGTATATCTTCACTCATTTGCATTAAGGCGGTTTTCCAGCCGCTTATATTCCTCCCACATCTCTTTGGGCAGGTCCCTTTTAAGCTCCTTAAAAAAAGATTGGATACCTTTGAGGTCTTCAAGCCAATGAGTTTTATCAATCGCCAGAAGTTTATCCATTACGCTCCCGGATAATGACAGGCCGGTCAGATCAATATCGCTTGGACGCGGGATATACCCGATAGCCGTCCTGACCGCATCGACTTTGTTATTGCAGCGATCCAGTATCCACTCCAAAACACGCAGATTCTCCCGGAAACCCGGCCAGAGAAATTTTCCGGAATCATCCGTCCTGAACCAGTTAACGTGGAAGATCTTCGGGTGCTTAACCATTTTCTTGCCCATCGTCAACCAATGTCTAAAGTAATCTCCCATATTGTAACCGCAAAACGGCAGCATCGCCATAGGGTCACGCCGCACCTCTCCCAGCTGGCCTACCTGCGCAGCCGTACGCTCCGAAGCCATGGTCGCGCCGACAAAAACGCCATGCTGCCAGTTAAACGACTCATAAACCAACGGCGCTACAAACTGCCTGCGGCCGCCGAATATTATTGCCGAAATAGGTACTCCGTGATGCTGCTCCACCCGGAAAGAAAGCGAAGGACAATTCGTAATCGGAGTGGTAAATCTGCTGTTCGGATGAGCGCCTAAAACCGGCTTTCCGTTTGCATCCCGCATACCCGGCTTCCAAGGCTTACCCTGCCAATCTATACCCTCTGATGGCGGCTCTCCATCTGCCCCCTCCCACCAAACTGTCTTATCAGGCTTCAATACGACATTAGTATAAATGGTGTTTTTCTTGATCGCTTCCACCATATTAGGACTAGTATGCAAATTCGTTCCCGGGGCTACGCCGAAAAATCCTGCTTCCGGGTTAACTGCCCAAAGCGATCCGTCAGAATCAACGCGCATCCAGGCAATATCATCTCCGACCGTCCAAATACGGTATCCTTTTACCTTAAGACCTTCCGGAGGTATAAGCATTGCCAGATTGGTTTTTCCACAGGCACTAGGAAATGCTGCCGCAATGTACTCAATATGACCATTCGGTTCTTCAATCCCCATAATAAGCATATGCTCGGCAAACCAGCCTTCTTTTCGGGCTAAATAACTAGCAATGCGAAGCGATAGACACTTTTTTCCCAAAAGCGCGTTTCCGCCATAACCGGAACCAACACTCCAGATAGCATTATCTTCTGGAAAATGTAAAATCAGCCTCCTGTTTATATTAAGATCCGCTTTGGAATGAAGACATTTAGTGAAATGATCCAACTTCTCAAGATGCCGCAACGCCGGCACACCTGCCCTAGTCATAATCATCATATTCAAGACGACATAGCGCGAATCCGTCAGCTCAACTCCGATTTTACTAAACTGCGAGCCTACCGGCCCCATGGAAAAAGGAATCACGTACATCGTCCTGCCGCGCATGGCTCCGGAAAAAATAGCCCTTGCCTTATTATAGGCAATGCGCGGAAACATCCAGTTATTATTCGGGCCGGCATCGCGCTTTTTCTTTGTGCAGATGTAGGTAAGATGCTCTGTGCGGGCCACATCGTCAAGCGCAGTGCGATGCAGAAAACATCCGGGGAGCTTTTCCTGGTTAAGCGGAAGCAGCTCTCCGCTTGAAACCGCCTCTTTTTCCAGTTGCTTCCTCTGCTCTTCGGAGCCATCAATCCAGACGATATCGTCAGGCTGACAAAGCCGTGCGCATTTATTCACCCATTCGGTCAACTTTTTATTATTAGTTGGAAATTTTTTCATACTATTTTCCTTGATTAATGATGTATTTATATGCGGAATCCGCTGCAGTAGCACCATCACCGCAGGCAGTGACAACCTGCAGAAGTTTCTTTTGACAGCAATCACCGCAAGCAAAAATTCCTGGCTTAGATGTGCCCATGTCTTGGGCAGTAATTATAAAGCCAAAAACGTCCCTGTCCAGTAAATTCTTTATAAAATCTGTATTTGGCAGCACTCCCACAAAGATAAAAACACCCTGACAGGAAATAACAGACTGCGCATTTGTTTTGACGTTACGCACCTTTATTGAATCCACCTTGCCCTCTCCGGCAATCTCTTCGACAACGCTGCTTAAAACAAATTTAATCTTTGGATTATCCTGCGCGCGCTCTACCAGAATTTTAGATGCGCGAAATTCATCCCTGCGGTGTATCAGATGGACTGACTTAGCATAGCCGGCCAAAAAAAGCGCATCCTCAAACGCGCGGTCTCCTCCGCCGATCACGACAATATCCTTATCCAAAAACAGCGGGCCGTCACAGGTTCCGCAATAAGATACGCCGCGGCCGATAAGCCTCTCTTCCCCTTTTGCATCCAGCCGTTTCGGCTGTGCGCCGCTGGCAATGATCACCGTCTTTGATTCAAACTCGCCATCATCAGTACATACCGTCCAGCCGCCCTGAATAGCCTTGATCTCATTGACCTGCCGGGAGTCAATGGTCAAACCGACCTCCTCCACCTGTTTCTTAAAGTTCTCAATAAGCTCAAAGGTCGATATCCCTCCCGGAAAGCCCGGATAATTTTCAATGCTCGGCGAAAGCAGGATCTGTCCTCCTGCGCTCATGCGCTCAAAAACAAGAGTACTCATACGGAATCTTCCCGCGTATAAAGCAGCGGTCAATCCCGCGGGCCCTGCGCCGATAATTATCAAATCATGCATATATTGTCTCCCTGGATAGATCCTCTGCGTAATAAGAACTTCTCGATTTTGGTGCGGAGCAAACCGCCTTAAATCCTAAATTAAGAGCAAGGCTTCTGTATCTCTCGAACTGATCAGGATGAATAAACTCCTGCACCGGATAGTGGCTTGCGCTGGGAGCTAAATATTGCCCTAACGTGACAAAATCGCACTTATTATCGATTAAATCCGTTAACGAACGGATCACCTCATCTTCGGTTTCACCCATACCAAGCATCAAAGAGGATTTCGTATAAATTTTCGGGTTAAATTCTTTTACTTTTCTTAGCACTTTCAATGAGAGTTCATAATCGGCCTGCGGACGAACCAGCGGATACAACCGCCTGACTGTTTCAATATTATGGGCAATAACATCCGCTTTAGAATCCGTTATTTTCTTCAAGCTTTCGCTTTTGCCTTCTAAATCAGGTATTAAAACTTCTATCTTAACCTGCGGGTCATTATTATGGATCGCCTCGATGGCCCTCACAAACTGCCCTGCGCCACCATCAGGCAAGTCGTCACGCGTAACCGAAGTGATCAGCGCATAGCGGATACCCAACCTGCGCACAAATTCAGCGATTCTTTCCGTTTCACCCCAGTCAAGGGCAAGCTTTTGTTTTTGAGCTTTTCTTACAGCGCAAAACAAGCAGGCACGCGTGCAGGTATCGCCTAAAATCAAAAAAGCGACTTGCTTGCAGGAAAAACATTCTGCCGCATTCGGACAGTTGGCCTCTTGGCAGATTGTATTAACACCTGCATCCGAAAACTGCTTAGCCAGCTGCAGGGTTTCCCGGTCAGGCAAAGGCTGTTTTAACCAGTAAGGCAACCTCATTATTTCCTTGCGCGGATAAAATTGCTGATTGAGCGATCATAGCCCTTCTCTATTTGCGGATTAAAATAACAGGCGGGCAATTGATCCTGAGAGCGATGATAAGAAATACACTCGCAACATATCCCTTTGCGGGAGCATGACTGGTAACTACAATTGCAATTTGCAAGATTTTGTTTCTGATTTGGGCAGTTCTTCATCCTTAAACCTCTTGCGCAACTCCGCTAACGCCCGCTTCATCTTGACCTTCTCTAAGAATGAGGCGTAATCAACGATAAGCTTTCCCTTTAAGTGATCTATTTCATGCTGCAAAACGCAGGCAAGCACGTTTTCAGCTTCAACCTCAATGCGCTTGCCGTTTTCATCTAAAGCTACGACTTTGACTTTTTTAGCACGCTTTACCTTAATGCAGACCCCGGGGACGCTAAGACAACCTTCCTCCAGCGCCAAAGAACCCTCGCGCTTAATAATGCGCG
>CAYGZJ010000134.1:0-4214 GCA_964354335.1 uncultured Planctomycetales bacterium
AACCAAGGCCTTTGTTGATGTCGCCATCGGCGATTTTATCGTCAGAGGCCTACGCGTCGTGGCAGGCAAGAAAGAGCTGTTTCTGGCATTGCCGCAGGAAAAGTCAAAAGACGGGAAATGGTATAATACCTTTTACCCGGCCACTGACGAGGCAAAGGCGCATCTTTCAGAGACGGTGTTGGCTGCGTATCAGGAGTAGCGTTTAAAAGGGCACCTATCGTGCAAGCGATAGGTGCTCCTCTTTTGCTAAGATGATGAATAATAATATCTATCTAGTCGGTTTCATGGGGACGGGAAAGACCGCTGCCGGTAAGCTGCTTGCCAAAAAGAATAAGTGGCAGTTTGTCGACCTGGATGAATTGATCGAGCTTAAGGAGAAGCGGCGCATCTGTGATATTTTTGCCCAGGACGGCGAGCCCTATTTCCGGCGCCTGGAGAAGAGGGCGCTTAAGGAAGTAGCTAAAGAAAAGAAATTTGTGGTCGCCTGCGGTGGCGGGATCGTCATCGACCCGGAGAACATAAAGATAATGAAGGCAAGCGGCACGGTTGTTTGCCTGGCGGCAAGGCCGGAGGTGATACTGGAGCGCACCTGCGGCTCAAGCGCTCGCCCGCTTCTGAATGTCGCAGATCCTAAAAAACAGATCGAGCTGTTACTTAAACTGCGCGCTCCTTACTATGCTAAGGCGGACAAAATGATCGATACTTCAAAGCTTACAGTTGAGAAGGTAAAGGATAAAATATCACAGCTTACTAAGAGTTCCGTTAAGAAACGCTCCGTGCCTAAGGTTGGCCGTATTATTTTCCTGACAGCTTTGCTGGCCTCTTTTGCTTTTTGCGCATTTGCCCAGAAGGTCCCCTGGCAGATAGAAGAGTATGTCGATAATTACGTGGAATTCTATTATCAGGGCCGCTACAGCGATGCGCTGGATACGGCCGAGGAAGCATTAAAATACATCGAGAAACAGTACGGGGTAGGGCACCTTAATACCGCGGTTTCCCTGAATAATGTGGCAACGCTTAATAAAATACTCAAGAAATACCCGGAGGCAGAACAGCTCTATAAGCGCGCCCGGGATATTTTTGAGGAAAATCTCGGGCCGGATAATTTTTATACCGCGAAGATGATCAATAATAGCGCTGAGGTATATTTTTTGCGCCGAAAGCTCAAGGAAGCGGAGAAAATGTTTAATGAGGCGGAGAGTATCATCCGTCAGGGTTCCGGGATCTGGCATCCGGAGGTCGCGCGAATAATTAATAATTTAGGCCTAGTTTTTAAGGAGCAGCGTAAATATGATGACGCTGAGCTATACTACAAGCGCGCCATTGACGTTGTTTCTAATACCATGGGACCTCAGCATCCCTATGTGATCAAGATTTATAGCAATTTGGGTGCGCTTTACCAGGCGCAGCGAAAATATAATGAAGCAGAGCAGATGTACAAGAAGGCCTTAGAGATTTTTAAGGCTGATTTTACCAGGGAAGCTCCCGACGAAGAAGGCACGTTAAACCGCCTGAAATCAGAACAGCAGAACCTCTGGAGCCAGACAAACCAGCCTCTTTATCAGAGGATCATGGATATCAATGATTCGTATGATTTATACGTCGATCCATTTCAGCCCGAGGTGATCAAATTTCTTGAGGCATTGCCCGCGCTCTATTCTTCGCAGAAGCGCTATGCGGAAGCAGGGCTTACCTATGAAAGCGAGCTGCAGATCATGATGAACAACGTGGGCTCAGAACATCCTAATATCGCGCTTCTGCTGGATAGCATGAGCCGGTTTTACCGCAAGACCGGCAATACCGCAAAGGCTGATGACTACCAACAGAAGGCAGAGAGGATCCGTTCCAAGAAACCATATTAGCGCCTTAAGGTAACAGGCGAAGATGGTTGCCCTGGTAAGACTTGCCTTGGTTCCCCGCCATAATAATCATCGCGAAAGCCTTTTTGCTATAGGGATTTACAGCCAGGTTATGGGTCAGTAGGCAAAACTTTAGTCCCTTGTGCAGAAACCCCCAGGTCTTATTCCGGGGATGGATCTTACGCAAGAAATTGTTTCTGCTTCAGGGAGGGAGCCTCGGCTCTGTCACCTGAGGCGGCGAGATCGAGGGGGGCTCCACTTTGGTGGTTTCCACGCGTTAAGGCAATGCGCAAACAAGAGAAAGCTAAATGAATAGGCGCGAAGCATTAGTCAGCTTGAATTTGGTTCTGGATATCGGCAGTATCCGGCTGCGTAAACTCATGGAAGCTTTTGGCGCTGCGGAAAATATCCTGAAGGCTTCCCGGCAGCAGCTGACCGCCGTATCCGGCATCGGCGATAAGATCGCCCAAAAGATCACCGGCCTGCGCGAGGATGATCTTGCGAAAGAGTTGCGGTTAGCCAAGAAGTTGGGGCTGACCATTGTTACTATCGATGACGCTGATTATCCCGAGAATCTGCGCTCTATTATCGACCCGCCGATAGTGCTTTATGTAAAAGGAAAGATCAGCAAAGATGATCGATTAAGCGTTGCGATCGTAGGAAGCCGCAGCGCTTCTTTTTACGGAATTTCCTGCGCCGAGAAATTCGCCTTTGCACTGGCGCAAAACAATATAACTGTCGTTTCCGGGATGGCGCGCGGCGTGGATACAGCAGCGCACCGCGGCGCGCTAAAACAGGGGGGAAGGACCATAGCTGTGATCGGCAGCGGCTTTGGCAATATTTACCCGGAAGAGAATATGGGATTAGCCGAAGAGATCGCCTGCGCGGGCGCGGTGATCTCTGAGTTTCCGGTGGATACCCCGCCTTTAAAGCAGAATTTTCCCCGGCGTAACCGTGTGATCAGCGGTTTGTCGCAGGGCGTATTGGTGGTTGAGGCAGCGCGCAATAGCGGTGCGCTGATTACCGCGGATTTTGCCCTGGAGCAGAGCAGGGAAGTCTTTGCCCTTCCGGGGAAAGTGGATGCGGAGAACTCCTTTGGGACCAACGATCTGATCAAACAAGGAGCAAAACTGGTAACGGGTATCGATGATATCCTTGAAGAGCTGGATTTTGCCCCTTCGCAAAATAAAGAAAAAACAGAGGTGGCTGAGCGGCCGAAAGCAGCCGGCGTAGCCGGGGAAGAAGAGCTTGTGTATGCGTCTGTAGAGACAGCCGCGCTTACCCTGGATGAGCTGGTGCGGAAGACAGAACTGGATATTCCCAGAATATCTGTTATACTTTTAAGATTACAGCTTAAGAAATTAATCAAAGAACTACCCGGAAAACAATATAAGAGGAATACCGCATGAAAACCAAAGGCTTAGTGATCGTGGAGTCGCCGACCAAGGCAAAAACCATCAGCAAGATCCTGGGAGAGGATTTTGCCATAGTCTCGTCCATGGGGCATCTTATTGATCTTCCGGCAAAAGAATTAGGCGTTGACATCGAGAAAGGATTTGAGCCGGAATATGTGGTCATCCCCGGCAGGCAGAAGATGCTGACCGCGCTTAAAAAGGAAGCAAAGGATTGCGAGAATATTTATGTCGCTACCGACCCTGACCGGGAAGGCGAGGCCATCGGGTGGCAGCTGAAGGAATGGCTTTTTAAAGGCAAAAAAGTGTTCCGGGTCACCTTTCATGAAATTACCCAGCAGGCAGTCAGTGAGGCATTTAAGAATCCGCGCGAATTCGACAAGAATATGGTTGAGGCGCAGGCAGGCCGCCGTATCCTGGACAGGATCGTAGGCTATTTCTTAAGTCCGCTACTCTGGAAGAAGATCGCCCGCGGATTAAGCGCCGGCAGGGTGCAGTCAGTGGCCTTACGTTTGGTGATCGACCGGGAGAAGCAGATCAAGAAATTTATTCCTGCGGAATACTGGGAGATCGAAGCTGATCTTAAAAAGAAAGACCAGGAAAAGGCGTTTGTCGCGCAGCTGTCCAAGATTGACGGAAAGAAAGCAGAAATAAAGGATAAGCCGGCGGCGGATGCGTTGGTTGCGGATATCCAGGATAAAGAATTCAAGGTCTCGGAAGTAAAAAAATCCGAAAAGAAACGTAACGCCGAGCCGCCTTTTATTACCAGCACCTTGCAGCAGGAGGCCTTCAACAAGCTCAGGTTTAACGCTACCAGGACCATGATCGTAGCGCAGCAGCTTTATGAAGGTATCGATATCGGGGAGGATAATCCCGTAGGTTTTATTACTTATATGCGTACTGACTCCGTGCATGTCGCACCGGAGGCGATCAAAGAAGTACG
>CAYGZJ010000135.1:0-2176 GCA_964354335.1 uncultured Planctomycetales bacterium
GGCTTTAATCCTCTCCGCAAAATCTCCGGTTTTCAGGCCAAAGATAATAGCTTGCGGAATGTGAATTTTGCTTCGAGGAGGGAGCCTAGTTCTTCAGGCCGAGAGGGCTCCACCAAATCCGCCGCAGCGGCCGTACAAAACCATAACGATCCTGCAGCAACAAAGTCAGAGATTCCGGCGACAGTCATTAAAAAAGAGCATTCCGGTTCTATGTTTGACAATGTTGTGCGTCAGATCAATGCCGCGGCCGAGAAGATGGGGCTTTATCCTGAAATCCGCGAGGCGCTGACTGATCCTAAAAATTTCAAAGAAGCGCGCATGGAAATACCTGTCGAGGTAGGCGGGAAAACCAAGCACCTGATTGGATTTAGAATTGTCACTAACGACGCCAGAGGCGCTGCTAAGGGTGGTATCCGTTTTGATAAAAACGCTAAGATGTTAGATGACCTGAGTAAAGAAGAACTTGAGGAAGCGGTGGAGCATATCCTGGATGAGGACCGCGCGTTGTCAAGCTGGATGACTTTGAAAAACTCAGTCGCTCTTATCCCGTATGGAGGTGGTAAAGGCTGCGTAGGCGTACCTTTAAGCATCGTTCCAAAGAATGAAAGAGGCGAAGAGGTGGTAGGACAGATCCATGCGCAGATCATCAGGCAATATGTGCGCAAGGCCTATGAGCAAAACGGATATCTCTTCGGCCCATATGGTGATGTTCCTGCTCCTGATATGCGCACCAAAGGCGCGATTATGGCATGGTTCCTGGATGAGCATTTAAAGCTTAAGACCGAGCTCGCTTTATTACCAGATCATTTCTTACACGGATTACGCCCGTTATTAAACAAAACATACGAGTCGACAGAAACTCCTTACTACGATAGATATCTGGAGCTGGGAGGCACGGAAGAATTAGCCACGATAACCGGCAAGCCGGTCTATAGGATAGACCCTAAGACGAAAAAGCCTGTTTTGGATGAAAAAGGAGAAGAAGTAAAGATCGGCGGTTCTCTGGGCCGTGAAGCCGCTACCGGCCAAGGTGTTGTGTACGCGACTATCGAAGCCCTTAAAGTATTCGGAGAGAAATTAGGAATCGGCAGCCAGTTAAATGGCCAGACTATTGCTGTCCAGGGGATGGGAAAAGTCGGAGGATTTGCCGCGCTCATCTATCATAAAGAAGGGGCGCATGTGTGCGCGGTGACTGATTTCCCGGGGTTGATCTACGACAGAAACGGGATCGATATTGCCGGCCTTTTTGCGCGCGTCAAAATTGACGGAATGCTTAAAGCTTATCAGGATACCCCCGGTTTTATTGCAGCCGATCAGTATGTGGTAGTCAAGGATAGCGGGGATATAGAAATAGTCTCTGAGGGAACACTCGATGCAGTAAGGGCTACTGAAGCTATACTGGAATTACCTTTGAGCATCGGCGTTCCGGCATACATGGAAAAACAGATCACTATCCAAAACGCTCCCAGAGTAAGATTTAAGATGATAGTCGAAGGCGCGAATGGCCCGACCTTGCCCGAGGCCGATACGATATTAGATAAAAAAGGAATTATAGTCGTCCCGGATATTTTGGCCAACATTGGCGGCGTTGTGGTTTCCTATTTTGAATGGTTGCAAAACTTAAAAGGCGAGCATTGGTCGGAAGTTTCAGTGAACAAGATGCTCGAGCAGAGGATGAGCGTTTCCTGCCGCGATGTCTTTGCCTGCGCTAAGCAATACAAGGTAAGTTTGAGGATGGCAGCGACCATCCTTGCCTTGAATAGAGTCGCCGCAGCGATGGTCGCCAAGGACGAAGGATTAAGAAAGAGGATAGAGGCCGCCGGATGTAAGCCCTATGATAATTATGATCTGCTTGAGAATTATGAGACTATCGAAGAGCTGAACCTTATCTGCGCCTCGGGCCGTTATCAGGAGTTTGTGGATAAGTGCGAGAAGCAGATCGACAGCGAGATCGGTCACCTGGCAAGCAGGATCTTAAAAGAGCTTCCGCTTAACACAATGCGCTTTGTGATTATTTCCGGCCCGACCGCGGTGGGCAAGCCTTATTTCGCAAGTAGGCTTATGGAGGCAGCGAGAAGGATCAACTCTGAGTTCCGTATCGAAGATGGGTTAAGGACATACAGTGTAGACGCCGAAGAAGACAGTGACTTTTTTGAGATCATCATACGGATGGACG
>CAYGZJ010000135.1:2186-4176 GCA_964354335.1 uncultured Planctomycetales bacterium
CAGCATATTGTTTTTCTACGGGGATTATGTATTGGATAAACACATGCTTTCCCTATTTGACCCGCAGAACTCATTCCCCATCTTTCTAAATACCGCTCCCAGCCTTAAGCTTTCTGATAATAAGCCATTTACTTCAGCTGACCTGAGGCTGTTAAGGTTGGCCCTGGAATTGACCAGTAAGGGCAAGAGCGCCCTGGAAGTCGTCAGGGCCTGGCCACAGTTGCGCCAACATCAGGTTAAAGTAATTTATCCGAACTGGGAGAATGCCCGCGCTACTTTTAATGCCCAGGTCGGTTATGAGCTGCCTTATCTTACGCACGCCTTAAAAGCCCCTCTTGAAAAGGCCATAGTTGAGGCAAGAGAAGCAGGAGATATCGTTTCCACACGGCTAATAGAAGAGCTGCTTGGTTTATCCAAAGGGCTTACGGATACGGAATTGTTAAGGACCGAGGATCTGCCTTTGCATTCTACGCCGAGGCAGTTTATTTTAAGGATGGAGGACCATCTGCGCAGGACCAGCGAGAATGCGCGGGATTACGAAGTGGTGGGTAGGATATTTTCGGATATCACCAGTCTTGATGAGATACACTCCATCACCGCCGCCGGACAGATATTTGCGGCGCAGGTGTACCCTAAATTCTGCAGCGAGTTTATGCTTCTTTCCCAGATGGCGCTGGATATCGCAATCCAGTATATTAAGAAATCAGGCAAGGAACTCGGGCCTCCGGAAGAATTTGAGATAGCGGATAATGTCTTGGGCTGGTTGATTGACGCAGGAGAGGCTGCCGCACGCGCAATCCTAAAGAAGCAAGGCTATCCCAATGAGATCATAGATTTCTTTATTACTGAAGTTTCAGATATCCATGAAAAACAGCCTACGGAACTCAGAGCTATAAAAGCGCAGGCAGAATCCTTCCGCAAAAAATCCATCCTTACACCGGCTGTCCGCGCGTATATTAAAGCGCATAGTTATGAAGTGAGGGTGTCTTCTTGTGTGCAGCGCAGGATACCACAAAATCTTCTCGGCTATTCCGTGCAAAGAAGCGCGGCCCTTGAGCGGGCTCTTGAAGAGGTGCTTCCAACGCTCACTGCGCGGGAAGAGATAATCATCAGCAGCGATCTTGGCCTGCGCGGAAATTTCTCGGATGAAGAGCTAGCACAGCAGCTTTTTCTGGTCAAAGAACGGGTACAGCAGCTTAGGGCCAAGGCGATCAGAAAATTGAGCCATCCGGTCAGGGCCAACAAGATATTGGACAGATTATTACCTTTATTAAAAGGGGATCCGCTGGAAAGAATGTTGAGAGCCTATGATACGTGTAATGATGACCCTTGTAGTTTCTTGAATGCGCTGCTTCTGCGTAAGGGCAGCGCGTGGACGGAATATCTCTTTGGGCATCCGCAGAAATCCCGCAGCAGTCATCCGCATCCAATCACCGCCGTCGGACAGGCTATCGGCGCGCAACAATATCCGGAATATGCCAACGAATTTATGTTTATCTGTTTTGCTCTGGTGCAGATGGCGACAGATTATATAAGCATATCAATAGAAGTGCGTGCTCCTGCGGAAACCTTTGTGATAGCTTCTTCCGGATCAAAAGAAGTCTGGAATATCAGGGGTGGAGAGGTTACCGCGCGCAAGCTCCTTCAGGAAAGAGGTTACCGGGAGGATGAGATGGATTTTGTCATCAAGCATATCTATCTCCACGAACGCTATGCGACTGAAGAAGATGCCTTGCGGGCGCAGGTGGATGCCTTTCGACTTAGGAGGATAGCCAGGGAACTAAATGACGAACCGGTTGCGCCTGCTCAGAAGAAAGAAGATATGGTGCGCGCAGAAATTGAGCGCCGCCGGCAAGAAATCCTGGAAAATGACCGGCTAATAAATGAGATTGCCAACTCTATTAAAAATCGTGATTTAGCAGCACAACCCGTTGCAAGTAAGGAAGATAGTTCGGCCAGAAACGTCCCCTGGTGGAAGAGGTGGTTTTTG
>CAYGZJ010000136.1:0-4165 GCA_964354335.1 uncultured Planctomycetales bacterium
CCCTGGTTTCAATAGGCCGGGTTTTGGTATAGTTGACCGGGCCTTTGCCGTCTATCGGACGGCCAAGCGCATTGACCACGCGGCCAACCAGCGCCTCTCCCACCGGAACCTGAACAATTTTACCCGTGCGTTTTACGATATCGCCTTCGCGGATATCCTTATCGGGGTTGTCTGTCCCGAATATGACTACGCCGACGCTATCTTCTTCCAGGTTCATCACCAGGCCGACAACTTTCTCTTTCTCGGCAAAAACCACCAGTTCCCCCATCATCACGTCATCAAGGCCGTGGATACGCGCGATGGTATCTCCTACCTGGATGACTGTCCCGACAGACTCTACCCTCATGCGGGTCTTATATTTCTCAAGCTCCTGCCTGATGATCGAAGTTACTTCTTCCGGTTTCAGCGCCATAGTTAGACCCTCACCCCTCTTAATTTATCCCTTAGATCATTAAGCCTTTTCCTTACCGAGCCGTCTATAATAGTATTATCGCCCATGATAACCTGTATTCCGCCCATTAAATCCGCGTCCAGGTCTATATAAAACCTGAACTTTTTATTCAGCTTTTTCTCAAGCGAATCCTCGACCTCCTTGATCAATTCCACTTCAAGGGGAAATGATGTCTTTAATAAAGCCTCTATCTCTTGACCGTAAGAATAGTTGATCCTTATATATTCCATGATATCGGCAAGCTTCGTAATGCGCTCTTTATCCAGAAGGAATTTCAGGAAATCTTTAAGCTCGTGTGAAAAATTATCATTTAGGACCTTGTCTACGAAATCACGCTTCTCCTGATGGCCGATACTTTCATGCGTGAGAAGCTCCATAAATCCGGGGTTTTCGTGGATGACTATATTCTTTAGGTCCTTTAGCTCCTGTATAGCCTGCTCCTGGCCAATAGTCTCTTTCACAAAGCCCATATAGGCATCGGCATATCTTTTTGCGACAACCCTATCTTTTATCATTAGCCTCATCCATCTGGTCAAGAAAATCCCTGACCAGCTTCCTGTCCCCTTCTCCGGTAAGCTTTTCCTGAATGATGTTTCCTGCCGCCGCAATCGTCATATCGATGATCTGATCCTTTAATTCTTCCCTGGCAATTTCAAGCTCATGCTGAATATTGGCCTTGGCGTTTTTGATGATCTCCTGCGCCTCTTCGTGGGCGTGTTTACGCACCTCATCGGTAATGCTCCTGCCCTGCGAGACCGCCTCCTGGATCTTTTTACGCGCCTCGGCCTCGATGTCGGCTAATTTATCCTCATATGTAGCCTGCAACTTAGCGGCCCTGGCTTTAGAGTCTTCTATGTCCTTCAATCCAGAGGCAATGCGCTCTTTGCGCGCGTCAAGAAGAGCCAGGATCTTCTTCCAGGCAAAAACGCGCAGAAGCGTAAATAATATCAGGAAACTAATGACCTGCGCCACCAGCTCGTTGGCGCTAAGCATCTTTATTAGATCCACAAAACTCCCCTTATAATTTTCCCGCCAAGGTAAAAACGAATACCAGGGCGTAAATGGTCAATGCTTCGATAAAAGCACAACCGGTAGCCATGTTAATCAGTATCTTTGTTGCTGCCTCGGGCTGTCTTCCGGTGGCATCCATTGCCGCGGCAACCGCCTTACCTAAGGCTAACGCTGAACCAAACGCAGCTATCCCTAACCCTAAGGGCATAGCCAGTGCCAGTACTGCTTTGTAGTCCATGCTATCCTCCTCAATTTCCCGCTCTCACGAGTCGGAAATTGACCCCGAAGCCTGCGCATGTACTTTTCTGAGGCAAACCACAGAAAAGTACAAAGCGTTTAGGCGAGGGGTTAGTTTGTTATATCTTCACCGTCCCTGTGTTTTCTTCCTCTTGTTCCGTCAACACCAACGCAAAATATATCGTTGTTAATAAACAAAACACCACTGCCTGCACAACTGAGGCGATTATGGCAATAAAATAACTGAAGACTATCAGGGGTACACCCGTCAGGCCAAACCCCGCCAATACCCCAAGGAGCATATCGTCTCCCCAGATATTGCTGCGAAGACGCAACGACAGGCTGATCGGCCTGACAAGTTCCGAAATGATCTCCATAAAAAGCATCAATATCGGGATGACTACGGAAAATGCCACTATCCCACGCGGCTTTCCCATCAGATGGTCGATATACCCCCTGAACCCCAGCGTCTTAAACGCGGTATACTGGAGGTAAAAGAAAACACAAAGTGCTAGCGCTAATGTGGTCGACCAGCTGGCAGTGGAAGATTTCATGAACGGGACAAGGCCCATCAGGTTCATGAACAATATGTAAATAAAAAGTGTACCGATAAAAGGGACGTATCTTCTACCCTGGTTCCCTAATATGCCGCAGATAAAATTATCCACCCCGCCCACAAAGACCTCAATAGCACACTGAAGCCTTCCGGGGATCATGCAACTTCTGCGGCTGGCAAAATAAAAAACCGCGATCAGGATAAAAGAGATCATCAGAGAGAAAATCACATTCTCCCAGACAACCAGATATTCAGTCCAGGCGGCGTTTTGGAACAGCTGCCGGATTAAGGTTATGAGATTTGGGAGTTCCGAGTGCATAATCTAACGATCCCCATGAAGATAAAAATCGGTAGCAGCCCTGAAAGCAGACTCGCCAGCGGAAACATTTTGGAAACCAGGATCAATATTCCGATAAGATATAAAACGGGGAACTTTATCAGCAAAAAAACAAAGAGCTTTTTCCGGTCTTCCTTAAGGATGGCTATCCTTAAGATCTTAAAGGTCAAGATCATATCAAGTATCGCCCAACATGAGCCTACCAGAAACCCCCCGGCCCAGGCTAGCTTATTCATCAAAACCAGGACCGCGCAAACCCCCAGCACAAAAATAAAGGTATACTTGACCGATTTTTCCAGAAGACTATCCATCACCGATGCCGGTCTATCTTTATCACTAGCCGGATTATCCTGACCACTTCCCTGATTCCCGCAGCCACACCGATTAGTACGCATAAATAGGTAACGTAGACGCTTAAATTAAACTTTTTCTGAAGAAACTCCCCTAAAAACCAGCCTCCCAGAGGAGCGGCAGCCAGGATAAAGGGGATAAAAGAAAGCATACCCGCGATCTTGATGCGCTTATAGAGCAAATCCCTATCTGCCATATCATATAATTTTCCCACTGATTCAGCGTTTGTCAAGCCAAACCCTTAAATTACCGGTTATACACGTATAGGTAGGATGACAAACGGAATACCTTCGCGGTATAGCTTTCTCTGCAGAGTGAAAACCGTATAGTTATGCAGCACGCGAGTAACAAATGTATCTTTGGGAAATATCAACTGGCCGCCGAAAAATACCGAATTAGGAAAACGCTTTGCCACATCCGGAGCGATGTTCACGATTTCTTCTATAGCATCCACACCGCTTACAGAAATCCCTTGGGCGTAAAAACCCTGTTTCTTCATAAAACGTACATAGCGGCTTAAGTCTGTATGCACCTGCGCATGCAACTTATCCAGCTCTTTCGCCCCCTTAAAATTACCGGCATCAATCACTCCCACCTCTAAGAATACAAAATTCTTAAAGGAGCTTCCGAAGAGCCTTATAACCCCAAAAAGCGTATGCAGCCCCATACCGTTAAAACCATTGACCAAAAGTACGGCGGTCTTAGCCTTAGGTTCAAATGTCCCTGCCTCAAGCGTCTCCTCGATTTTGTGATGCGGGGACTGATCATAAGATGTCTCTGCCGCAGAAACCAAACTATTCAGACGATGCAACATCTTCATGGTCTGCAGATAATGCCTTCGGATAAGTATCGCTACAGTAACCAAGGCGCCGGTAATTAAGAGAGTGATCCAGCCGCCCTCAAAAAACTTAAATACAATCATAGAGACCAGAATCGAGCCGGTAAGAATAAGACCGATGCCATTGACAAAAAGTTTCTTAAGCCAGTGCTTGGCCTTTCCTCTTTCCCCCCACCAATGACGCACCATACCTAGTTGAGATAAAACAAAAGTGATAAAAACATTAATACTATACAGGACGATCAGGAAGCGCACTGAGCCGCGGCTGATCACCATCATCAATAGCGCCAGGCCGCTCATGATCAGAATGCCGTTCTGAGTGACCAGGCGGTCACTCAATGAAGAAAACCTTACCGGAAACCAACGGTCTTTAGCCATATTCGC
>CAYGZJ010000137.1:0-4149 GCA_964354335.1 uncultured Planctomycetales bacterium
GAAAATCTCTTCATACATCTCGGCAACGCGCGCAGGAGTCTCGCGCAGGTCCTTTTTCTTAGGATCCTCCCCTATCGCTTCCAGAATATCCCTGACCGCTCTTTCTATTTTTTTCCTATCCATGACTGGCCTACTTTCCTATGCAAAAATCGCTGAATATTTTATCCAGTAAATCTTCTCCAAAATGCCTGCCCAATACCTCATCCAGATAACCAAGCGCATCTTTTATGTCTTGCGCGATAAACTCCGCTGACAGGCTATTATCTAACGAAGTAAGCGCCTCTGCAATAAGTTTTTGCGCCTGGCGAAGCGAACTGATATGTCTAAGATTGCTAACCAGCGCCGGCTCTGCTGGATAGACCTTTCCTTTATACACTAGGTCTGCGATCACATCTTCTAAAAGATCAATATTTTTTATTTTCTTAGCTGATAATTCAACTATATGTGCAAATTGTTTTACAAGCTTAAGCCGTTCTATTTTCTGCCGCAAGTCTATTTTGTTAATGATGGCAATGGCAGACTTGTTCTTTAGCTTTTTGATTAGTATATGATCTTCTTTTCCTAGGTGTTTACTTCCGTCAAAAATGATAATCACTAAATCCGCCTTTTCGATTTGTTTCTTCGAGCGCTGAATGGCCTTCTTTTCAACCAGGTCACGCGGCTCCAATATGCCGGCGGTATCAACTATCCTTACCGGTATACCCCTTATATCAATGATCTCCTCAACGGTATCCCGCGTGGTTCCGGCAACCGCAGTAACAATTGAACGTTCCTGTTTAAGAAGGGCATTAAGAAGCGAAGATTTACCGACATTAGGTTTGCCGCAGATGACCGCGTGTATGCCTTCCCGGAAAATCCGGCCCCGGCCAGAACCTTCCAAAAGGCCCTGAAGGGCATTTTGCGACTGGCTTAAACGCTTGCGCAAGTGCCCGAGGTCAGCCTTATTGATATCTTCTTCGGGAAAATCAATGTTCGCCTCAAGGGCGGATAACACATCGATTAAAACATCTCGTATTTTATTTATTTCCCCGGATAAAACTCCCTGTAGCTGATCAAGGCTAACCTTCAATGCCGAATCCGTCTTGGCCCGAATGATATCCAGCACCGCTTCTGCCTGGGCAAGGTCGATTCTACCGTTTAAGAAAGCGCGCTTGGTGAATTCTCCGGGTTCGGCAAGCCGGCAGCCTTCTTTCAGAACCAGATCCAGGACCCTGCGCAGCGCGACGATACCCCCGTGACAGTTGATCTCGACAATATCCTCTTTAGTATAGGAACGGGGAGCACGCATAACCGTAAGGATCACCTCGTCAACCGTCTGGCCGCCATCAACAATCTTTCCGTAGTGCACGGTGTATGTCTTAAACTGCGAAGGCTTCTGCGCGTCTTTAGCGATAAATATCCTATCCGCCACTGCCAGCGCTTCTTGACCGCTTAAACGCACAATACCTATACCAGCCTCACCTACGCCGGTAGAAATCGCCGCGATTGTATCAGACATATTTAAACTATGCATTCATAAATCCTACTCATTAAGCCGCTTATACCGCGCGATCTTCATTTCCAACTCGTCTATTTCGGGATGTTTAACTCCGCTGGAGCGGCATTTTACCAGCTCATCCTCTGCATCCTCTAACTTATCCTGCAGGATATATAGTTGGCCCAATAGCGCACGGGAATAATAATCTTTTTTGGGCTGACTTTTTTCTAAGGCTTTCCTTATATATTCTTCCGCCCTATCATACTTCTGGGCATGAAACCATATCCTGCCGATTGCAGAATAAACGAAACTTTCAGCCTCAGCGGAATGGCTATATTCGAATATTTTAAGAATAATTGATTGTGCCCTATCGAATTGTTTCTTAAAAAGATATACTTCTGATAACCCGTCATATGCATCTATTATCCATGCCCTGTCTGAGCGGTCATTCTTTTTCATGGCCAGCGCCTTATCCAAATACGTCTGCGCCAGAGCAAGTTCTCCGTACTCGACATAAACCAATCCTAATTCTACATAGTTGCGCGCCTCTTCCGGCTTTGTTTCGATGGCTAGAAGATACATCGGGATCCGGCCATCATCCTCCATTATCGAATCCGTCCACTTTTCAAAGATCGGATCGTTGGGTTTAAGCCTATCCGCCCAGCGAAACTCCGCGACCGCTGTTTTAGTCTTGCCGCTTTTATAATTGATCAGCCCCTTATAAAAGTAAGATATGGGGTCTTCCGGTTGCAGTATCAAAGCTGTCTCAAACTGCTCTCTTGACTTATTGTAGTTGCCAAGATAAAAAAATGAGATGCCAAGATTTACGTAGCCGTTAAGGCGCCTTTTATTCAACCGCAGTACCTCTTCAAAATAATACTTACATTCTTTATAAGCTTTTCTCTGTGCCGCGATAAGGCCTAGATAATATGACGCGTCTTCATCGATCTTGCGCTTGGCGCTGCGGTTGACCAGATTTTCAAACATCTTTTCTGCTTTTACGTAGTCTTTGCGCTCATAGTAAAGAATTGCCAGCTTAAACATCAATATGTCGTTTTCAGGGGTTATCGCAAGCGCATTCTCTGTGTTTCCGATCATTTTATTGATG
Organism: uncultured Planctomycetales bacterium; assembly: GCA_964354335.1. GTDB lineage: Bacteria > Omnitrophota > Gorgyraeia > Gygaellales > Profunditerraquicolaceae > JAPLLR01. Next base: position 2,586 of record CAYGZJ010000137.1, read on the forward strand.
GTAGAGATGCGCGCGTCTATGCCGGTTGTATGGAGCGAAACAATATCCTTAAATTCCACCGGGATCTCCTGAATAAACCCAGGGATCTGCTTTTGTTCATAAAGTATACTGCTATAGACAGCGAAGTAATTACCCGGTTTGACCACGGGCTGCTGAGCAGCTGCAGGAACTATAAAAAACAGCGTACTAAAGGCTGCCCAGATAAGCGTAATGATTTTTCCAATCATTCTTGACTCCTTCGGCGCAATAATGTACGCGCCTCTCCTGCTACAAATAATGAACCCGTGAATAGAACTAAATCTTCCTTTTTTGCGCTACACCCTGCCAGCGCCAGAGCCTGCGGCACGGTTTGAGTAAGATATGGCTTTTTCTTTCTAAAAAATGTTGCTAAATTCTGCGGCTGGGCAGCACGCGGGTTATCGGATCTGGTAAGTATAACCTCATCCGCCAGGCCGCGTAACTGGTGGCAGATACCTTGTATATCCTTATCATTAGAAACTCCCAAAACAAGAATTAATTTTCGATATTTAAAATTTTCCCTGATCGCTTCTTTAAGAGCCCTTGCCGAGGCGGCATTCTGCGCGCCATCAAGGACAATATAAGGTTTTTGCCAGACCACCTCGCACCTGCCTGGCCAGATAGTATCGCGCAGGCCTGTGCTGATTACCACATCAGATATCCTTTGCCCTAATGCCCTAACTGCGGCGCTGGCTACCGCCGCATTCATCCGCTGATGCTCCCCGATAAGCTTCAACTGCAAGCCCTGTATGGGCCTTTTTACTTCAATCAGCCCTGCCTGAACTGCTCTACATCTGTTTCGGATTACGTTTTGAGCTTCTTTCTTCTGCGGCGCGCTGATAACGACTAGCCGGTGACGTGATGTCCCGACGCTCGATTTTGTTCGGTCGAGATCCCGACCTTGCGTCGGGAACTTTGTGACATTGTGACATTTAATAATCCCTGCTTTTTCGCTGGCAATCTGCCTTAAGGTATTCCCCAGCATATGCGTATGCTCATAGCTTATCGGTGTGATCACCGAGACCAGCGACTCAACGGTATTTGTTGCGTCCAACCGGCCTCCAAGCCCTGTTTCCAGCACCACAAAATCAACTTCTTTGTTCTTAAAATATAAAAAGGCCAACGCGGTGTAAACCTCAAAAAAAGTAAGCGCTCCGTATTTTGAGCTCTTGCTGTAACGGCTTATTGCCGGCCGCAATCGCTCAACAAGTGTTATCAGCTCTTTTCGGGAGATCATCCCCTCAAAAACATCTTTTCTCTTGGGCTGCCGAAGTTTAGCAGGATAAAGGATCCGGATCCTTTCGCGAAAATCTGACAAATGCGGAGAAGTATATAACCCTACCCTAAAGCCCGCCCGGCGCAATATATAGGTAACAAAGGCGCAGATGGAGCCTTTGCCTTTTGAGCCGGCGACATGGATACATTTGAGATCCCGCTGGGGATTACCGATGCTAGCGAGGAAACCCTTGATCCGCTCCAGCTTATGAGATTCTTTGTAAGGGTAACTGGCGAGTTTCTCGTAATTAACAAAGCTTTCGAGATATTT
>CAYGZJ010000138.1:0-4141 GCA_964354335.1 uncultured Planctomycetales bacterium
GCAGGGTTCTTATGTGGCAGAAGATAGGTTGCGTTTTGACTTTACGCATTTTAAAGGGCTGGACAGGGAGCAGATAAATAGAATTGAAGAGTTGGTTAACAGCGATATACTGCAAAATCATCCGCTTTCTAAAAAGGAAATGAGTTTAAGCCTGGCAAAGAAAACAGGGGCTTTGGCTTTCTTCGGAGAGAAGTACGAAGGAAAGGTACGCGTGGTTTATATTGGGGGTTTCTCAAAAGAGTTCTGCGCAGGCACACACCTTGATTCCACAGGCTCAATAGGTTTATTTAAAATTCTGCACGAATGCTCAGTCGCGCAAGGGGTGCGCAGGATAGAGGCAGTGACTGGCTGGCAGGCGTATAAAGCCGTCAAGCAGGAAGAAGAAACTATATCGGATATTGCTTTAGCCTTAAACATCTCCGAGGATAAGATCATCCCGGAGTTAGAGAAGAAATTATCGCGCATAAAAGAGCTGGAAAAGAAGCTTAGCGTCTCAAAGGCAGATACCCTTAAGTCATCAGTAGATACGATTGTCAATGCGGGGCAGGTGATCAACGGGATTAATTTTATCAGCACTGTGACTACTGACGCGGATGGGGCGCGAAAGGCCGTGGACCTGATAAAGCAGAAAGCAAGCAGCAAATCTATTGTTGTCGCCTCAACCGGGGATAACCTTGGTGATCAGGTGTTTCTGGTAGTGGGCATAACGCAGGATCTGGTTAATATTGGCGTGGATGCCTGCGCGTTGGTCAAGCAGATCGCCCCGGAGATCGGGGGAAGCGGCGGGGGCAGGAAAGATTTTGCCCAGGCAGGAGGCAAGCTGCCTGATAAGCTGGAGAGCGCGCTGCAGAAATTAAAAGACATCATTAATACTCTAAAGGTGGATTAATCTATGAAGATAATCCGATTTACCAGCAAGAAGCTGGAAAAGATTTATAACCGGGGTGCGATAAAACAATCGCGCGTAGAAGAGCGGGTCAAGAAGATCGTAGAGGATGTGCGACTTTTCGGAGACGACGCGGTATTAAAATATACCAAGAAGTTCGATGGGGTAAAGTTATCGCAGCGTCAGCTTAAGGTGGCGCAGATAGAGATCAGCGGAGCCTACCAGAATATCAGTCCGAACTTTGTTTCTGCGCTTAAACTGGTGATCGAGAACGTCAATAGATTTTATAAGAAGACCCTAAAGAAGTCATGGAGGATCAAAGACGCTGACGGGGTGATCTTAGGAGAGAACTACACCCCTATTGAGAGAGTGGGCGTCTATATCCCCGCAGGCACCGCGCCTTTGGTGTCCACGGTTTATATGACGGTTTTGCCGGCAAAGATCGCGGGAGTAAAAAAGATCGTTTTAGTCAGTCCGCCGGATAAGCATGGTTTTATTAATCCTCACATCCTGGTGGTTGCCGACTTGTTGAAGGTCAATGAGATTTATCGTGTGGGAGGAGCCCAGGGCATAGCAGCGCTTGCTTACGGGACCAAGACCATTCCAAAGGTTGACAAGATCGTCGGTCCAGGAAATATTTACGTCAGCGAGGCAAAGCGGCAGGTCTTTGGTGTCGTGGATATTGATATGGTTGCCGGACCTACGGAACTCGTCATCATCGCCAATCGCTTTAGCGATCCAAAGTTTATCGTCGCGGATCTGCGCGCCCAGGCAGAGCATTCTAAGGGGCTTGCCATATTGATCACTAATTCCAAGAGCCTTGCGCAGGAAGTGCGCTCGCAGACCGAAAACGTAAACGGGTCTATTATTCTGACCAAGAATCTGGAGCAGGCAGTTGATGTCGCCAATAAAATCGCTCCTGAACATTTAGAGATCCTGGTAAATAACCCCAGGAGGTTGCTTAAGGATATAATGAATGCGGGAGCTATATTTCTGGGGCCATATAGTCCGGCTGCGGTGGGAGATTATGTTGCCGGGCCAAGCCATGTTTTGCCTACCAACGGCACCGCGCGTTTCTTTTCGGGGCTGTCGGTGTGCGATTTCATGAAGAGCAATCACATTATCAGTTATTCCAAGAAGGCCCTGGAGAAAGTAAAAGAGCCGCTGGAGAAAGTCGCGACAATAGAAGGATTGACTAAGCACGTTGAGTCGGTGAAGACGAGGTTTCTATAGCAGGTAGGTTGATGAGGAGAAAAGATGAGAAAAGCAGTCATTAAAAGAAAGACCAAGGAAACCGATATCACCGTAAAGCTGAATATCGATGGCAAGGGAGATGCTGCGATTAATACCGGGATCGGCATTCTAGATCATATGCTGGAGTTGTTTGCTTTTCACGGACTGTTCGATCTGAATATCGCGGCAAAAGGCGATCTGAAGGTCGATATACACCATACCAATGAAGATGTGGGTATTGTCTTGGGAGATGCTTTTAAGAAGGCATTAGCGGATAAGAGAGGCATACGCAGATTCGGTTCCGCTTGCGTGCCGATGGAAGAGGTGGTGGCAGGGGTGACCGTAGATATCAGCGGAAGGGGTTTTTTTGAAGGGATCGTAAAGCCGAAGGGCAAGGTCGCTAAAGGCGAGGACGGGTATTCCCTGGAATATGCCAATCATTTCTTTGAGTCTTTCGCTAAACGGTTAGGCGTAAACCTCAATATAGAATTAAAAGGCTCCAACCATGATTTACATACGAATTTAGAACCGATGTTTAAGGCTTTCGGTATCGCGCTTGATCAGGCTACGCAAATCGATCCTCGTAGAAAAGGTATTCCTTCAACTAAGGGAGTAATTGATTAAGGGGATGTATTCTAACCCATCTCGCCTCATATTCGCCGCAAAGTTTCTTTCAGAAACTTTGCTGGCATTCGGCGAGATTAATTCGCCCATACAACTTACGTCACCCGTAGCTTCTCAGTGGTTCCGTAAGTTGTGGGCTCATTAAATGATCGCTATCATCGACTACGGAATGGGCAATATTCACAGCGTCAATAAGGCTTTGCAGGTCTGCGGCGCAAAGACCCTTGTGACAAATAAGCCTGAGGATATTCGCTCTTGCGAAAAAGCGGTCTTGCCGGGAGTGGGCGCTTTTGATGATGCGATGGCAGAGCTGGAAAAGCAGGGTTTGATCCCGGTTCTTAAAGAGCACATAAATTTGAAAAAACCTTTTCTGGGGATCTGCCTGGGAATGCAGCTTTTATTTGAGACCAGCGAAGAGGCCAGGGAAAAGAAGGGCTTGGGGATTTTAAAGGGCAGTGTCAGGAAATTCAAAGAGATAGCGGATCTGAAAGTTCCGCATATGGGATGGAACCAGATTCAGGTCACCAAGTTCCCGACGCAAAGTCGGGATCCCGACCGAGCGAAAGCGAGCGTCGGGACACCAGGTCACCACGTCACCAGTCCATTGTTTAAAGATATTCCCGATAAATCCTTTGTTTATTTTTGTCATTCATATTATCCGGATCCAAAGGATAAGTCTGTGACTGCGGCCTCGTGCAGTTATGGAATTGATTTTGCCTGCGCTGTCTGGCAGGATAATGTCTACGGAGTGCAGTTTCATCCGGAAAAAAGCCAGAGTGTAGGGCTTAAGATGCTGAGGAACTTCGTGCAAATTGAAAGATAAATGACAATAAATAAATCACAAATTACAAATTCCAATTTATCCCGCTTTGCGGGATCCCGCACAGGATTAAGCTACGAGCGGGACAAACAAATCCAAATATCAAATGACCAAAATTCCAAAGGGAACTTTTTGGTATTGTGATTTCGGTATTGTTTGTAATTTGTACATTGTAATTTGGAATTTAACTTAATAAAGATGTTGATTATTCCTGCAATAGACATACATGACGGCTGCGTAGTAAGGCTTATACAGGGCAGATCCAGTGACAAGAAGGTATATTCACGCGATCCTGTTAAGACTGCCAAGTTCTGGGCGAAGCAGGGGGCAAAACTTATCCATGTGGTTGATCTGGATGGCGCTTTCAGCGGAACCCCGAAGAATCTAGGGGTGGTAAAAGAAATCGTCAGGAATGTCAGTGTCCCGATTGAATTTGGCGGAGGTGTCAGGAGCCTTGATACGATCAAGGCCTTGTTGGCTGTAGGGATCCAGCGTGTAGTCCTGGGGACAAAAGCGATAGAGGATAAAGTGTTTCTTAAAAAGGCTTTTGCGCAGTTTAAGCAGCGGGTGATCGTCAG
>CAYGZJ010000139.1:0-4080 GCA_964354335.1 uncultured Planctomycetales bacterium
TTGTTAATTGGTCGAAGAGCTTTGAGATCATCAGGCTCTGGCGTGTTTCTTCCTCAAAGATGCGCGGCTGGGTGCGGAAAACGTAGCGCAGCATTTCCGCATAAATCCGGTCGTCAAACCGGCCATTTTTCTGAAAGAACGGGTAGCTGGAGATAAATTTGGCTACCTCAACGTCATTTACCTTTATATTGTGTTTCTTTGCCTCATATAATAAAAGCAGGCGTTCCCAGGCCTGCGATTCCAGGTTTATATATTTCTGGGCTTCTGCAAACTTGTCTCCGTATTGGATGATCGCCTGGTTTTTTGTCGCAGCTATCGCATCTTGAAATTCCAGCGGCGGAATATTCCTGCCATAAATCTTTCCTGCCGAGGTTGCCTCATTAGAATTACGCAGAACTGAGCCGAACCCCCAGAAAAGGAATGCCGGCAAGACTAGCACCGCCAGGGCGATCCATATTTTCTTTGCTGTTTTCTTGTGGCGCAAAAATTTGAGCATGGTGTTTCCTCCTTAAGGTTTTGCCCCTTATTATAGTCAAAAAGCCGGATATTGCAATTATTTTCCTTTACAAACAGATAATCCCTTTGTATAATGAAAATCCGCGTAAGAAAAGCCCGATATAATACTAAAAAAAGGGGCTATCAATCCGCGCACGAGGGCGAAAGGGGTGGTAAGTCCTGCTCTCGCCAGAAAATCAAATAAAAACACAAAGGATTTCCGATAATGAAGGAGAAATTGCTTAAGATAGGGTTACCCAAGGGGAGCCTTCAGGAGGCGACCTTCGCGATGTTTAAGCGCGCAGGATTCAATGTCACCCTGCCCAATTCGCGCTCATATTTTCCCTCGATTGACGACGCACAGATCATGCCTGTATTGCTGCGCGCACAGGAGATGTCCCGTTACGTGCAGGACGGAGCCCTTGATTGCGGGATTACCGGCAATGACTGGGTGCTGGAAAATAAGTCTGATGTGGCCAGGGTCGCGGATCTGGAATACGCCAAGCAGAGCCTGAATAAAGTGCGTTGGGTTCTGGCTGTTCCGCAGGATTCCGGGATAAAGTCCATAAAGGACCTGCGTGGAAAACGCATTGCCACCGAACTTGTCGGCGTAACCAGGGAATATTTCAGAAAGAATAAGGTAGATGTGGATGTGGAATTCAGCTGGGGCGCTACCGAGGTCAAGGTAAGCGCCGGCCTGGTAGACGCTATCGTGGAGTTGACCGAGACCGGCAGCAGCCTGCGGGCAAACAAGCTTGTGGAGATCGCCACATTATGTGAGTCCACCACCCAGTTCATTGCCAATAAAAAAGCTTACAATGATATCTGGAAGAAGGCGAAGATGGAAGAGATCGCCCTTCTTTTAAAAGGTGCTATCGCCGCTCAGGAGAAAGTCGGGCTGAAGATGAACGTCAAGAAAGAAAACCTGGGCAGGGTGATCGCAAAGCTTCCGGCTTTAAAAAAGCCGACCATCTCCGGACTTTCCGACGACGGATGGTTCGCCATTGAGACCATAATTGATGAGCGGGTGGTGCGCGTGTTGATTCCTGAGCTAAAGAAGGCAGGCGCGCAGGGGATAATCGAGTACCCGCTTAATAAAGTAATATATTAAATACAAAGTCTAAAATTAAAAATTCAAAATTCAAAATAAATTTAAAGTTTAAATTTTAAATTTCTTTGAATTTTAAGCTTTAGACTTTTGATTTTGACGAACGAAAGTGAGGAAGTTATGCCTTGCGGCAGAAAAAGAAAAAGACAAAAAATTCGCACGCATAAAAGAAAAAAAATGCGTCGCAAGCTGCGTCATTTGAAGAAGAGAGCCTGGGGTTAATCGTAGGTAATGCGTAAGCTAATTACGGGCGTACTCGTTTGCATACTCGTGCTCCCGTTTATCAATACAAAAGCCGCCGGCCTTGGCGAGAAGACTTCCTCTGCCTTGAGTCACTATATCATGGGGGTGATGTATGAGGACCTCGGTGATATCGACAAGGCGATCGATGAATACAAAAAGGCCCTCAAGGCGGATTCCAAAAGCTCGCTCTTACATCTTAATCTCGCTTCCAGTTACATCAAAAAAAATGATTTTCCCAGGGCAATCGAAGAACTAAGGGCCGCTGCAGAATTAGACCCGGAGGCGATAGAGCCGCACGCTATTTTAGCGATTCTTTATTCCTCGCAGGACAAGCTCGATATGGCCTCCGCTGAATACGAGCTGGCGTTAAAGAACGCTTCAAAACTAGAACCCAGCAATATTGAGATATACAGAAGTTTGGGGCTGGTATATCTGCAGCAGCGCAGATTCAAAGAGGCCCAGCAGACCTACCGCCTGATTACAGAATTAGCGCCCGGTGATCCCCAGGCGCATTTTTTTCTGGGAAGCATCTATAGCGAACTCGGAAATGTTTCCTTGGCAGAGAAGGAAATGAAGCGGGCTCTGGAAATCAAATCCGATTATCACGCGGCGCTGAATTTTCTCGGCTATCTCTACATCGAGAACAATAAGAATTTGAACCATGCTGAAAAATTGATACGCAGGGCCCTGGAGCTTGAGCCCAACAACGGCGCCTATATCGATAGCCTGGGATGGCTTTACTTTAAGCGCGGTAAGGCTAAAGAGGCGATACGGGAGCTGGAGCGGGCGGGCGCCTTATACGAGGACCCTATTATTTTTGATCATCTGGGGGATGCGTATCTGAAAGCGCGCGATACTGAAAAGGCAAAACTCAATTGGCAGAGATCACTTAAGCTTGACCCGAAGCAGGCTAGCGTTATAGAGAAGATCAAGGGTGTGAAATAGGGATGGCATATTCCGAGAGTGAAATTAAACAGCTTAAAGAAAAGGCAAAACAGGTCAGGCGCCTGATCGTAGAGATGTTGGCGAAGGCCGGATCGGGACATCCGGGAGGAAGCCTTTCCGCCACGGATTTGATCACCGCGCTGTACTTTAAAGTCTTACGTTTCAATGCGCAAGATCCCAGCTGGCCCGGCCGCGATCGCTTCCATATGTCCAAGGGACATTGTTGCCCGCTGTGGTATGCGGTTTTGGCGGAATCCGGGTATTTCCCCGTAGAAAAACTTTGGACTTTGCGCCAACTCGGTTCTATTTTACAGGGTCACCCGGATCGGCGCACTCCCGGGGTGGAAGTGGCTTCGGGATCGCTGGGGCAGGGATTGTCCGTTGCTTTAGGCATGGGCCTGGCAGCAAAAATGGATAAATTAGATTACCGCGTCTATTGCCTGCTTGGTGACGGCGAGATTCAGGAGGGAAACATCTGGGAAGCGGCTATGGCCTGCGCCCATTATAAATGCGACAATATCTGCGCGATGCTCGACCGTAACGGTTTTCAGATCGACGGAAAGACCTCGCAGGTGATGAGCCTGGAACCGGTGGTCGCCAAGTGGCAGGCATTCGGCTGGCATACCATAGAGATCGACGGACATAATATGGAGCAGATACTTTGCGCCTATGATGAGGCCAAAACAGTAAAAAATAAACCTACGATTATTATAGCGCATACGGTAAAGGGCAAGGGCGTTTCTTTTATGGAGAATGTCGTGGATTTCCACGGCCGCGCCCCGACAAAAGAGGAAACAGAGCGGGCGTTAAAAGAACTAGAATAATAAGAACGTTATTTTCGTTAGTTTCGTTATTGTCGTTTTAAAACTTTTAAAACGAACCTAACGAAATTAACGAGCAAAACGAACTAAACGAACATGGCTGAAATGTTGTATCAAAGAGACGTATACGGACAGACACTTGTGGAATTAGGCGCCCAGAACAAGGATGTTATTGTTTTGGATGCGGATTTATCCGGTTCCACGCGCACGGTTCTTTTTGCCAAGGTATTCCCCGAGAGGTTCTTTAATTTCGGTGTTGCCGAGCAGAACATGATGGCTACCTCCGCCGGCTTTGCCAGCTGCGCTAAGACGGTTTTTGTTTCTACCTTTGCCGTTTTTGCTACGGGCAGGGCCTGGGATCAGGTGCGCAATTCTGTTGTCTACGGAAATTTCGACGTAAAAATTGTCGCCACCCACGCCGGTATTTCCGTCGGTCCGGACGGAGCGACCCACCAGGCGCTGGAAGAC
>CAYGZJ010000140.1:0-4070 GCA_964354335.1 uncultured Planctomycetales bacterium
CTATGCGCTTTTTAATGATATCCCCTCGGGTGTCGGTTCCAAAGGTGATATCCGGGTCAGCGCAAAAGAAGAAAAAGAGATACTGGTCAAAGGCGCTGCCTGGGCGGTTGGACAGGGTTATGGTACGCAGGATGATCTTGAATGTACTGAGGAATACGGCGCAATACAGGGCGCAGATCCTGCCACGGTTTCTGAGCGGGCATATGACCGGGGAAAGGCGCAGTCCGGGACCTTGGGTTCCGGAAACCATTTTTTGGAAGTGCAGGTTATCGACCAGCTCTATGACCGGGAATGTTGCGATGCTTTTGGCTTAAGCCTTGGCCAGGTTACTGTGATGATCCACTCCGGTTCACGTGGATTGGGATTTCAGATTTGCGATGATTACGTCAGAAGTATGGTACATTGCCTGCAGAAATACAATATTAATGTTCCTGACCGCCAGCTTGGCTGTGCGCCGGTGAACTCTGCCGAAGGAAAGGCCTATTTAGGGGCGATGAAATGCGCGGCGAATTATGCCTGGGCAAACCGGCAATGCCTTATGCATCTGACGCGCGAGGTGTTCGGGAGGGTTTTTAACGCTTCCTGGCAGAAGCTGGGAATGTCTTTGATTTATGACATCGCCCATAATATAGCTAAAATAGAGACATATACTGTTGATGGTAAAGAAAAGAAGCTTTGCGTTCATCGCAAAGGCGCAACACGCGCCTTCGGGCCGGGACATCCGGCGCTTCCTCAGCGCTATCAAAAAACAGGCCAGCCGGTGATCATTCCCGGGGATATGGGGAGGAATTCGTATCTGTTGGTGGGGACAAAGAAGGCAGAAGAAGAGACCTTTGGTTCTACCTGTCATGGTGCCGGTAGGCTTAAATCCCGCACTGCCGCGGCCCGCTCCATAAATTTGGATGTGTTATTGAAAGATTTAGAATCTAAAGGTATAATGGTCAAAGCTTCCGGACGCGGGACTATTGTGGAAGAGGCGCCGCAGGCGTATAAAGATGTCAATGAAGTGGTCAATGTGGTGCATAATGCCGGAATTTCCAAGCGCGTCTGCAGGATGCGGCCTCTGGGTGTTATAAAAGGTTGATAATAATTATTGCTCCCCCGAAGGGGACTGTTCGTTAAACGATATCGAAAATAAAGGATGTTTATATGCTTGATTTAAAATTCATCAGGGAGAATCAGGATGCGGTAAAACAGTCTCTTAAGAATCGTAATCTTAAGTTGGATCTCGACAGCCTTATCGGCATTGACGATTCCCGGCGCCAGGTATTGGTGGAATTAGAAGGCTTGCGCGCGCAGCGTAACAAAGTTAATGATCAGATAAGCGTGCTCTTAAAAGAGAAGAAGGATGCCAAGGATACTATCTCTTCCATGAAGGAGGTCTCTGCCAAGATAGGTGCTTTAGATGAGAAATTAAAAGAGGCAGAAAGTGCGATAGATAAAATTCTGTTGACCATACCGAATATTCCGCATGCCTCGGTTCCTGTCGGAGATCCTAGTAAAAATGTGGTGGTGCGCACCTGGGGAGAGCCTAAGAAGCTTGATTTTACTCCCGTAACCCACATAGATATCGCCCAGAATCTCGACATAATTGATTTTAACCGCGCCGCAAAGATCACCGGTTCAAACTTTGTCCTTTTTAAAGGTATGGGGGCACGGTTGGAGCGCGCCTTGATTAATTTTATGCTCGACTTGCATACAAAAAAACATGGTTACACCGAGGTGTTCCCGCCGTTTTTAGTCAATCGAGCTTCCATGACCGGCACCGGACAGCTGCCGAAGCTCGAAGAGGATATGTATCGCTTAAAAGATGACGATCTATTCCTTATTCCTACTGCTGAAGTTCCGTTAACGAATATTTTTCGCGATGAGATGATCGATGAAGAAAAATTACCCATTTGTTATGCTGCCTACTCCGCATGTTTCAGGAGGGAGGCCGGTTCTTACGGTAAAGACACCAAGGGTTTAATCCGCGTGCATGAATTTGATAAAGTGGAGATGGTTAAGTTTGTTAAGCCAGAGACTTCTTATGATGAGCTAGAGAAGCTGCTCAAAGACGCTGAAGAAGTGCTGCAGCTTTTAGGTTTAACTTATCGAGTAGTGGCGCTCTCTACCCAGGATATCAGTTTTGCCGCAAGCAAGTGCTATGATTTAGAGGCCTATGCTCCCGGGATCGATAAATGGCTTGAGGTTTCCAGTTGTTCGAATTTTGAGAGTTTCCAGGCCCGCCGGGCCAATATCAGGTTCAAGCGCCAGGTAGCGGATAATAAGCGGGTGGTAGAATACGTGCATACCCTGAATGGTTCAGGCGTTGCGTTAGCGCGCACAGTAGTAGCGATTTTGGAAAATTATCAGCAGAAAGACGGCTCGGTGATCATTCCTGAAGTCTTAAGACCGTACTTTGATGGGCAGGATAGGATAGCTTAGAGATGTATATCCCTTGCCTAAGCGCTCCGCAATTTCTTCGAAATTGCGTTCGCAGGCTTCGGGATAAATTCGGCCAAACAACTTACGCTTCCTTTGGTCGCGTAAGTTGCGGCCTCATTTATGGCAAAGAAAGAATCTCATAAAAAAGAATCACCGCGCCTGGGTAAAGGTGCAGGCGAGCGGCAGACGACTGTTTCGGGAAAGAAATCTTTTATCCCGCCCGCCGTTCTTAATGTCATTAAGCTGATTGTAGGTATTTGTCTTTTGCCGTTCGCCTATTCTTTTGCCGCTGCGTTTATCGTGCATGTGGGCCGCCTGTCAGGAGTTTACCAAGCGGCGCTTTGGTCAGGAGCGGGGACATTTCTCTTTTTCTTTTTGTTCATTGCGGAGCCGGTAGAAATTTACAACGCGGGGCACAGGCTCTTAGAGATAGCTTTTAGTTCCTTCCAGCCTCTGGTCAAGGTTGCCCCGGATGTCCTGCCCATCTATACGATTATTGTATTTTTAGTATATGCGTTGCTATCTCTTTTTGGCAAGGGAAGCTGGCTGGGCGGGTATACTATTTATCTTATGGGTTTGTGTACGGTTTTGCATCTGGTCTTCTGCGCTAAGAATATCCGTTCACAGAAGGACGATTTCTTAAAGAGTGATTATATTCTTAAGTTTACGTTTATTTTTATTGTTAATATTTTGCTTCTCGGGCTTTTCTTAAGCTGTGTTTCCGGTGATTTCGCCTTTGGCGGTTTTTTCATCAAAGGCCTTACTGCTGCCGCGAATTTATTTGCCGCTACATTTAAGCAGCTGTTTTGGTATTGATTCCGGTCCTGCCTCATAAGCGCCGCAAAGTTTCTCGGCGCTTCGCGCCAGTAAACTTTGCAGGCATTCGGCAGGACAAATTTATTTAAGAAATAGATAAAATTTCCTCTTCTCATAAACACCCTAAAATTTTCTTCGATAATTTTAGGGTATTCGAAGAGGTAGATTTCTTGAAGAAAACTATTGAAATCTTAGGTGGGGTGGCTGAGTGGCTGCCGAGCGAAAGCGAGGCGTCCTGAGGAACGAAGTGACGAAGGAAAAGCGGCACCGCCGCTCCGATTGAAGGTTTATGTCCTGCCTCGTAATATGTGTCAAAATTCTCTTCGACAATTTTGACACACTCGGCAGGACGAATTTACTGAAGTAATGTTATCGAAATTCAGGTGGGGTGGCTGAGTGGTTGAAAGCGGCAGTCTTGAAAACTGTTGTGGGCGTAAGTCCACCCTGGGTTCGAATCCCAGCCCCACCGCTGATTTTCGATAGTTTTCCGGTAATAAAATCATGCCGATAGCTGCGAGTAAATTTTAAAGCGCAGCGGAAAAATTTACGAAGCGTTAAGCTATCGGCGCAAGCCAGATAATTTTAGGGCATTCGAAGTAGAATATTTATATCTGTCCAGCCTCGTAACATGTGGCAAAATTCTCTTAGCCCCACCTGGGGGCTTCGATAATTTTGCCACACTCGGCTGGACAAATTTACTGAATAAAAATATCGAAATTTGGAGAGTTGGCAGAGCGGTTGAATGCGGCGGTTTCGAAAACCGTTATCGTCGTAAGACGATCGGAGGTTCAAATCCTCCACTATCCGAGAATTTTCCCGACAAGGGA
>CAYGZJ010000141.1:0-4015 GCA_964354335.1 uncultured Planctomycetales bacterium
CCACGAAGAAATTCAGGGCGGCGATGATCTGGGCCTCGCTCTTAAGCGAGCCGTCAGTGTTAAAGAGCGGATTGTAGTTGGGCGCGGTGGGATTGCCGAATCCGGTGACATCCTCGATCTGCAGGCCGTTGCTTAAGTCGATACTGTAGAGCCTCAAGACCGAATCTACGCGGGACTTGTTGGTCGCATCCAGGGTATTGTATTGCTCGACAAAGGTCCCTACTCCCACGAAGAAGGCCAGCGTATCCTCGATCTCCTGCTCGTTCTTGGCCGTTCCGTCGGCCTTATAAATAGGATTGTAGTTGGGCGCGGTGTTATTCCCCAGGCCGGTGACATCATTGATATCCAGGCCGTTGCTTAAGTCGACGCCGTAAAGACTCAGCACGGTATTCACTTTAGTCCTATCCGCGGGATCCAGCTCATTATATTTTTCAATAAATAGCCCTACGGCAGCAAAGAAGGCCAGGGTATCATCGATCTGGGCTTCGCTCTTTAAGGTAGCGTCGGCGTTGTACAGCGGGTTATATTTGGGGGCGGTGCTGTTGCCGAAATTCGTAATATCAGTGGTATCAAGGCCATTGGCCAGATTTATCGAGTAAATAGTCAGTGCAGTGTCTATTCTAGTCCTGGTGGTCGCATCCAAGACACTGTATTTCTCCACGAATGTCCCTACGGCGACAAAGAAGTTGACCAGGTCTTCGATCTGCTGCTCGGTCTTGACCGTGCCGTCCCTGTTATAGAGCAGGCTGCCCAGGTTGGCCATATCGGACTCCTGCAGGCCGTCGCTGAGGTCTATATTGTAAACGCGAAGCACTCTATCGGCGCGCGACTTGGAAGTGTCATCCAGGGCATTATATTTAGCCACAAAGATACCCACTGCCAGGACGAACACGTTCAGGAAATCTTCGATCTGCTGCTCGGTCTTCACCGTGCCGTCCACATTGACGAGTATCCTGCCAAAACCATTGATATCAGCTATCTGCAGGCCGTTGGTAAGGTCTACATTGTAGAGCCGTAACACTGAATCGGCCCGGGCGCGGGCTGTGGCATCCAGCGCATTGTATTTCTCCATGAAGGTGCCTATGGCGACGAAGAAATCTACCGTGGTGTTGATCTGGGCCTCGGTCTTAAGCGTTCCGGAATCATTGTAGAGCGGGTTGTAGTTGGGCGCAGTGGGATTGCCGAATGCGGTGACGTCGCTTATATCCAGTCCGTTAGTCAGGTTGATGCCATAGAGGGTAAGCACCGTATCTGCCCTGATCCTGCTGGTGGCATCTTTTGCGTTATATTTCTCGACAAAGGTGCCTACGGCCACGAAGAAGTTCAGGGTGGCGGTGATCTGGGCCTCGGTCTTAAGCGAGCTGTCGGCATTATAGAGCGGGTTGTAATTAGGCGCGGTGGGATTGCCGAATGCGGTAACGTCGCTTAACTGCAGGCCGTTGCTTAAGTCAATACTATATAATGTCAGGACCGCATCCGCCCGGATCTTGTTGGTCGCATCCAAGGCATTGTATTTTTCTACGAAGGTACCGACGGCGACAAAGAAGTTAACGGTGGCGGCGATCTCTGTTTCGTTCTTTAAGCTGCTGTCGGCCTTATAGAGCGGGTTATAGTTGGGCGCGGTGGGATTGCCGAAACCGGTGACATCGCTTAGCTGCAGGCCGTTGCTTAAGTCGATATTGTAGAGCCGTAAGACCGTATCCGCCCTGACCTTATCGGTGGCATTCAAGGAGTTGTATTTAGTCACGAAACTAGCCACGCCCACAAAGAAATTCAGCGTCTCGGCGATCTCTGCCTCGCTCTTTAAGGTGCCATCGGCTTTAAAGAGCGGGTTATAGTTGGGCGCGGTGGGATTGCCGAAGCCAAGCAGGTCCTGCGTCTGGATACCGTTGGATAAATCGATTCCGTAGAGCGAAAGTATCCAGCTATTCACCTCATTCTTATAATTTGTCAAATCTACCCAGCCCTGATAGAAAACGTAGACCTTTTCGTAGAAGGCAATGGCTGCCTGAGCGTCCCGCGCCTGGCCCTTTTCATCAAAGAGGATGCCGTATTTCTCATCGCCAATAATACCCAATTCTTCCTTGGTCAGGTTGTCCAGGAAGCGCACGTTAAAGGCGCTAGAGAGTATATAGGTATCTATCTGGCTGCTGTAAGAACTTGCCCTTAAGGCCGCGTCAAAGGCAGCGACTTTCTCTAAGAAATCGATGTATGCCGGAATGCTCACCCACTTGGGGCTGCCCACAATACCAAAGAGGGCCTCCATCAGGCTAGAGGTATGCCAGGTGACACTCTGTATAGTGACATTATACGCCCTTTCGAAAATGGTCCGCGCACCGGCCGATGCGCCGCCTAAGGCCGTAGCCAGGTCTATTACCGTCCGCAGGTCGCTGCTGTAGGCGCTGACACTTCCGCCGTAATTGTTTCTTACGTCATTAGCCCTTGCTCCGACATAATCACAAGCAGCCTGGTCGGTTTCGTATGCCGCCATCCAGGCATCGTGACCGCTGACGCCAAACAAGGAGCAGAAAGTAGAGTTCGAAATCAGATCGTCCTCGATGGTGCCGGCATCAAAACCTGCGTCTTTTATTTCATAAGTAGGATTCCCTAATTTCTGCCTCAGGGCCTTCGCATTTTTGATCTTGCCGGTTTGCAAATAATGTAAATAGCTGTCTTCCAACGCCACGTTCCCCGTATGCCCAAATCCCATCATGGCGCCGCATTCATGCGCGATGATCAGGCGGATCATCTCCTGCGCATCCTTGGCGGCAAGCAATTTCTGGACCCTGGACTTCTTTTCTAAAATTCTCTCTTTCTGGACCTTGGTAAGCCCCCTGTCCTCCAGCTTCTTATCCAGAGATTTAAGCATGGCCGCCAGGTAGGCGCGGATCTCTTTTTCCTCGGCGAAGAAGATGCTGTTGATCCAGATAGCATCGTTCTTCACCGCTCCGGCGATAAATTCCTTTTCCGCGGCGACGTTTACGGACTTAAACCTGATTTCTTTGTTATTGACGATGCTGGCCAGGAGGAGCTTCAATCCGGATTTTGCTTTTTCCTGCGTGGATAGATCGACTTTAAACAAGGGCCCGAAGATATATTTGTTCATCTTCTCCTTGGTCTCTTTCTTGATATAGGGATTCTCGCTCCAGAAGGTATAGAATCGTATCGCTTCCTTTTCCGTCACTTCTTCTTTATTGATGGCTTCAGTGATCTCAAACTGCGCGCCTAATTTTTTCAGGTACCCCTTAAACAGGTCGAGTTCCGGCGCTACCTGTTTGGTGACATCGCGGGAATCCTTGACATATTTCTTTAGCTCATCCCACTTTAATTGCTGCGGAGCTGCGTCGAATAATGCCGTCGGCACCTGCCTGAAATAATCCTCAACCGTGGTACCTTCCTTATCAATGACCTGTTTCATCTTGGCCCAGTAATAGAGGTCCGGCATGCCTTTGCGCAGATCAATATCGGTCTTGCTCAAACCCTTGAAGAAGTCAACTAAGTTAAACATGGTCCCTAAAAGCGGCGCCACATCTTTCTGTTTGTGCTGCAGGACAACGAGGATCGCCGTGGTCTCATCTACCGACATATCCTTGGTGAGGAGGCCGAATTTTGCAGCCAGTGCCTTATTTTTCTTTATTTTCGTGATCTCGGGGACGATCCGTCTATAGGCATCGCGTATTTCGTTGGCCACCAAAACCGTTTCCTTGCTTAATTCTAAGGCCAGCGCGAAACGTAAGTTTTCTGTTATCCCGGGGAATGCTGCTTTGTTATTGAGGAGGGTGTTATAGAGGTAATTGAATCTGGAGATCTGAGCCGCGTCCAAACGTCTGTTTGCCGCATAAAGCCTCTTGGCCAGATCGATGTGCTGCCTGATCGCCGGAGGAGCCCGGGCAGCCTTGGTAAAGGCCACATTCTGATCCGTCAATATCACCCTCAGGTATTTCATCACACCCTTTACTTCCAGGTCAGCCCGCAACCATGTCTGGGTCTCCTTGACCCAGGCGAATAAGTAGTT
>CAYGZJ010000142.1:0-3930 GCA_964354335.1 uncultured Planctomycetales bacterium
AGGCGATGGTCGTTTACATTGATGAATCGAGAATGGCTACCGGCACCGCCGTGGATATGTGGGCCGCTTTTTCCAGGGGTATCCCGATTTATCTTATCCTTGCCCGGAATAAATCCAAAGCTTGGTACAACAGCTGGATGCTTAATCTGGCTACAGAGGTATTTGAAGATGAGGAAGATTTAATTATATATCTTGAAAGGTCTCTTCTTAAGAGGTTCCCCCTTTCTTTTATGAAATGGCTGCGAGAAGTGATCAAGCCGGCCGGGAGCCCTGAAAGAATCAAGCCGGCGGTAAAAGAAAAGAGCGTGGCTGAACCGGAATTAAAATTGCACCGGGATTACCTGGTAGAGAGATTAGATTTTCAATTTACGGGGCAGGAAACCCTGGCTTCATTCTTTGAGCAGGCCGTAAAACACGGCATAACCAGGCTCACCGTCCCGTATTCTGAACTTGCCAATATAAAAGAGGCGATCAGCAAATTTGAAACAGCGACAGATAGAAAAAGCCATATTAAAGTCACTTGCCTTGCGCAGGGATCCCAGCTGCAGGAGGCAAGCCGGCTTGGTGCGGATAGGGTTGAGGTAAGTCTTTGCGCTGCTTCTTTCCGGCAGGGCAAGTATGAGGAAATGGAGAGGGCTATCAAAGGAAAGATCCTGGAAGGTATCGAGGGATTGGTTTTAAGCATCTCTGTGGGCCAGTTCTCGCGCAGCGAATTATACGCCCTTTCCGATTTCATCAGGAGATTTGAAAAAACATCCTTAAAACTCAAAGACGCCGGCCAGCAGCAAGCGCAGCTGGTTAAATCCCTGGTGGGAAGGGAATGCCCGGTAATCGTAGAAGGGGTGGAAGATTTTCTTACCGCAAATGATCTCTTAAGTTCCGGCATAGATATGGTAGTTACTTCTTACCCGCAGGCGATCATTGAAGGTTACTGGAAGTGGCAAGCTGAGGATCCGCAGAGAAGAAAGTCTTCTCAGCCAGCGGGGGTGTTTGCTGAGGAATTAGCATTAATTGAAAACGGCCAGATAAGGGGTTTTGCGCGGGCCGTCTTAAAACATGCCCCTTGTTATATCTGGGAGGTCCCCAGCTCCTCTACAGGTAAATACCACCGTACGGATGAGATATCTCTAGGTGGCCAGATCTTGCATACTCGCCGCGTTTTTGAGGCGGCAAGGATAATTGCCAAAGCAATCGGGTTATCAGCCCGGGATAGGGATTTACTGTTGGCCGCATCTCTTATTCACGATATGGCAAAATACGGACAGATCGATGAAATTTACAATGACCTCACTTTGCGTTGGAAAGCCTATAGCTGCCATCCCCAGTTAGTGCGCCCGATGACACAGTTTATGAAAGATAAGTATCCATTCTACGAAGAAGCCATCTCTTTGGCCGAGACTCACTCAGGCAGATGGTCCCGCCAGGGCTATGAACCCCAAACCCAGATGCAGTGGTTGATGCACCTGGCTGACTATTTTGCCAGCCAGCGGTATTCATTGGGGGCAGAGGTATTCATTTCCTATTACAGGAGGCTTAGAGATTTAGGATTTACACCTAAAGAGGCGGTTTTGCTTCTTCAGGATAAACAGGAGCAGGCTTTCGGGCTATTAAAAGAACTGGAAGAACCCTCGGGCTTAAGTCAGAGAGAAGCAATACGTAAAAACAAGCAGGAGAAACTTGCGCAAGGAAAAGAGAAACTCATCCGGGATATAAGTTCACAGCCGGCACGGGGAATAGTATTAGAAATGGCCGATGCCTTTATCAAAAAGTACCGCATCAGGGTTTATTTAGCCGGTTACATTGAAGCGGATTTGGGCGGGGCAAGCGGATGGCGCAATCAAATGAAGCCGTATCTTGAAGATATGTTCATCGAGGTAAGGGACCCCATGGAGAAGGAGTTTAATTCCGAAGATTTAATGATGGACCTGCGCAAGCGCTGGATGAGGGAGTGCGGGCTGTGGCCTGATTTCCGGGAACAGTTAGGAGTGATCATTGACGAGGATTTAAGCTGGGTGGTGGGCGGCGGAAGGACCGAAAGCGGGGTACAGGTGGTCATTGCCAACCTTATCCCTGTTCGAGAAAATATCTATCTCGATGCCGGGGTGCAGACATTCGGAACGCCCGATGAAATGAAAGAGGCAAGAAAACAAGGCGCCAGGGTACTCATCCTTACTCCCAACAGGAGGAGAGAGCTTTATAATTTCGAGTTAGGATTTAGCCACGAAGTCTTCCATGACCAGGATAGCATCCTTACCTATATATATCGCAACAGGGATATTTTGCGCGAGTTCACCGTAGATGATATCCACAAGGGGACTCCTTTAGAGAATGCCTATTGGCAAAAAGGGATGCGGCCGGTGGAAGAGGGAAAAGAGCCGCGCGGCATAAGGGCAAGAAAGTTCTACATAAGCGTTCCGACAGAACCTGCCGCAGATTCCGGCTTTGGGCTGCGCGCCGAAATAAAAGAAAAGATAGCCAGGCTCGGAGGTATTATCCTTGATCCCCTGCAGGACCTTTCCGAGAACGCCCAACTTACCAAGTTAAGGCAGGAAGGCCGCTGGAAGGAGTTTGAGGCCTTATTCAGGCAGGCATACCAACGCAACCTAGAAAAGATTTCCGCGGCTGACTGCCTGATCGTGTTTGTCGATCCGCGCAAAAGATACGTGGAAACCACCTCTGATACCTGGCCGGCATTTGTTTTAGGCAAGCCCATTTATGTTATTTCGCCGCTCCCCTGGAGGAACCTTAGCGACTGGCTTTGCGGAATTTATACCAAGAAATTCAGCGGCCTTGAGCAATTAATAAGGTACCTTGAAGGAAAATCGATAAAGGAAGATATTGAGATTGAGGAGTTCTCAATCAAGGATACTTTAAGCAAGCTAGAGCGGGCTGCAGCCGGAGCCAATGGGGAGCTAAAACAACAACTGGACCGCCTTATCGCCTCCGGTTTAGCCAATCTGCGCGCAAAAGGTTCTTCCCGCAACTTCCCGGCAAAAGTACCTCTTACGCCCGAGGAAAAGAAACTCCCCCAGACAATTTTCACGACCTACCTCAAAAAAGATACAAAAGTAGTATCTCTTAAGCAGCACAAGGGTTTCAGGTTAAGCCATGAGGAGTTTGAGAACCTCAAAAAATTACTGGCTGCCTGGTCAGCGACTTTAGAACATGCGCCACCTGAATTTAAGCTCGGATTCAGGCCCCAGGAGCAAATTGCGACCACTGAAGGAAATGTCACCTACTTAAGCTGGGCTGTGCCAAGGCTCCTGGCCATGAATGATACAAGGATAGATAATTTCTTGATACACGTGCTCTACCATGAATACCGCCACCTGTTAGGGGAGGATGAAGCAACCGCGCTTAAGGAAACCGAGAAATGGTTGGCGAAACATCCGGAAATTTACCGCGATACCAAATACGTCTTGGAAAATGGTTTAGGCGGCATAGTGGCAGACCGGATACTCGGATCTCCAAAAGGAAAGGCCTCTAAGCCCGCCAGATTACTGACAAAATCCAAGTATTTAATCGGGTTACAATGCCTTAAATATTTATGGACCAAGTTCAATGATCCGGCTAAGATCCCCGAACCGGACGCGGCGGTAAAGTTCAGGTTTGATCAAGGGAATTTGATCGGAAACCTGGCCAAGAAACAATTTCCCGAAGGCATCGATATTCCTGTCGAAGATTTCTTGGGCAATATCGAAAAGTCCAAGGAACTGCTTAAACAACGCAAGCCCCTGTTTGAGCCGGGCGTATTATTCGGCCCACTTGCTTCAGGCGGCAGCGTTTATTCAAGGGTGGATATTTTAGATATTTTAAATCCCGCCGGCGAAGACGCATGGGATATTATCGAAGTCAAGAGCTCGACGGAAGTCAGCGATGTGTATATCCAGGATGTCGCTTTCCAGAGGTATTGTTGCGAAAAAGCCGGCT
>CAYGZJ010000143.1:0-3850 GCA_964354335.1 uncultured Planctomycetales bacterium
TGCGGATAAACGATGATATGATTAACAGGCTGGCTAATGACTGCGGAGTTAATTTTTCAGCTAAGCTTGTAGCAGTGCATCCGTGGACAAGCGATCCGGTAAAACAATGGCCCCAGGATAAATTCCGTTCTCTGATTGAGCAATTGGCCAAAGATGCCAATGTTGTTATTGTAGGTGGAGCGCAAGAAGCCAGTCAAAGTGTCACGTTAACTCAAGGTTTAGCCTCAAATATCGTTAATTTGTCAGGAAAAACTAGTCTTGTAGAGCTGGCAGCACTCTTAAGAAGATGCAAATGCCTGATCTCTGCGGATAGCGGTCCGGTGCATCTTGCCGCTGCGATAGGTACTCCGGTAGTGGCGATCTTTAGGAATGACTTGCCGGGTAAAACCGCAAAGCGCTGGGGTCCCTGGGGAAATAATCATATAGTTATTGAGGGGGTAAGTCTTCCGGGGATATCCGTAGATGAAGTATTGAATAAGGCCAGGGAGATTATTTATAGATGACATATGCGATAATCCTTGCCGGAGGCACCGGTACCAGATTCTGGCCCTTTAGCCGCGAGCTTGAGCCAAAGCAGTTTATGCAGGTAATCGGAAAGAGAAGCCTTTTACAGGATACGATCAAACGCATAGAAGTACTGATCCCCAGGAAAAATATTTATATCGTCACCAATCATAAGTACTTTTATGAGGTAAAAGGACAGGTGGCAGACTTTGCGATTCCCGACGCAAATATCATCCTGGAGCCGCAGGGAAAGAATACCGCTCCGGCAATAGGTTTATGCGCCAGGCTGATCAGCAAAAAAGATAAAGATTCGGTTCTGGTGGTATTGCCCTCAGACCATTTCATTAAAGATATTGCTAAATTCAGGAGTTGCATTAAGAAGGCAGTGGCATGCGCAAAGAGTGGTTTTTTGGTGACCTTAGGCATAAAGCCGAATAGTCCGTCTACCGGATATGGTTATATTAAAGTGGCAAACAAGGCCGATGGCTATTTTAAGGTAGAGAAATTTCTTGAGAAACCTGACTTAAGGCTGGCCAGCAAATATGTTAAGGACAGGCGGTTTTACTGGAACAGCGGAATGTTTGTCTGGAAGGCTTCAGTTTTCCTGGAAGAGGTTAAAAAGTATATTCCGGATCTTTCGCGTCAACTTCATGTGGTGCACGGAGTTTCTGATATTGAGAAGATTTGGCCAGGGATAAAATCTATTTCCGTTGATTACGGGATTATGGAGCATTCCAAACGCGTTGCCCTCATCCCGGCTACTTTTTATTGGACGGATTTAGGCAGCTGGGATGCTTTAAACGCGTTATTGCCTAAAGACAAGCGAGGAAACGTGATTTCGCAGGATTGCCTTGATATTGACAGCTCCCGTATAAGTATTTTTAGCCGCGGATGCAGGCTGATTTCTACCGTCGGTCTTAAGGATTTGATTATTGCCGATACTCCGGATGCGCTCCTGGTTTGCGCTAAGGATAAGGCTCAGGATGTTAAGAAAGTAGTGGAGAGCCTGCGTTCCAGTAAACGCAAGGAATGCGTTGTTCATGCGACGGAGAAAAGGCCATGGGGTTCTTTTACGGTCTTGCAAAGCGGAGAGGGTTTTAAAATTAAGCTTATCGAGATCGGGCCGAAGAAGCGCCTGAGCCTGCAAAGGCATGATAAGCGCGCAGAGCACTGGGTGGTTGTTTCCGGATGCGCCAAGGTCACAACAGGACAGAAAACTAAGCGGGTACCTAGTAACCAGAGTATTTATGTGCCTATCGGAACCAAACACCGGCTTGAGAATCCAAATATTGAACCGCTTAAGATTGTCGAGGTGCAGACCGGGGCCTACCTTGAAGAAGATGATATCCGAAGATTCGATGATGATTTCAAAAGATGAAGCCCCGCGCTTCCTGTTTATCAATCCCTTTGGCATCGGAGACGTGTTATTCACGACCCCGGTGCTTCGTTCAGTCAAGAATGCTTATCCTGCAAGCTTTATCGGCTACTGGTGCAATGAGCGCGTAGGAGATATTCTTAAAAGCCATCCTTATATTGATAGTATTTTTCCCTTATCCCGCGGCGATCTGAAAAAAATATCTAAAGAATCAAAGTTTAAATCATTTGCCGCATTTTGGGGCCTTGTGGCGAATCTGCGTAAGGGAAAATTCGATATTTCTCTTGATTTTTCCCTCGACCATCGCTATAGTCTAATGACTAAACTTGCGGGAGTACCCAGGCGCATCGGATTTGATTATAAAGGCAGGGGAAGGTTTCTTACCGACAAAACAACTCTGCAGGGATATCAGACAAGGCATGTTGTCGAGCATTATTTAGACCTGCTTAAGCCACTTAAAATCGAGCCTTCCAGCAGAAACCTGGAATTATTTGTTTCAGAAGGTGAGCAATTAAAGGCTAAACAGACGCTTGCCTGTTACGGTGCCAGAGAAGGGGAGTTGGTAATCGGTATTGCTCCCGGAGCAGGCGCTAGTTGGGGAAAAGACGCATCCTTAAAACACTGGCCGTCGAAAAAGTACGCCCAACTTGCAGATAAGATGATCGATTCCTTCGGCGCTAAGGTGGTAATTCTGGGGGATATTTCAGAGCGGCCGATTGTCGATGCGGTCGTAGATAATATGCGACATAAGCCGATTGACCTGGTGGGTAAGACTACCTTAGAAGAATTCGCGGCTATAATCGAACAGCTAAAGCTTTTGATCACTAATGACGGCGGGCCCCTGCATATGGCAGCCGGGTTAAAAATAAAGACAGTTTCAATATTCGGGCCGGTTGACGAAAAGGTGTATGGTCCGTATCCGCAGAGTGATAGCCATATTGTCGTTAAACACGATATTAACTGTCGGCCATGCTATCAGAATTTTAAAATGCCTCAGTGTTTGAAGCAGCGGGCATGTATTGAGGAGATCACCGTTGATGAGGTCTTTGACGCAGCTAGGAGGTTAGTTGGATGATACAGTTTTCTGATTTAGGCCTGCAGCACAAAGAGCTAAAAAAAGAGATAGACCTTGCCATAAAAAAAGTCATTCAGAGGGGAGATTTCATTTTAGGAGAGGATGTCCGGTTATTCGAAAATGAATTTGCCCGTTTCTGTAATACAAAATACGCCGTAGGCGTAAGCTCGGGGACAGCCGCGCTTTTTCTGGCATGTTTAAGCGTTGGTATCGGAGTGCAAGATGAGGTGATTGTCCCGGCATTTACATATATCGCGACTGCTTTGGCTGTTTCCTATACAGGGGCAACGCCGGTATTTGTGGATATTGAAGAGGACACCTACAACATCGACGTTAAAAAAATTGAGAAGGCGATCACTAAAAATACAAAGGCGATTATCCCTGTGCATCTTTACGGCCAACCGGCGAATATGCCTGAAATTTTAAAGATAGCTAAAAAGCATAACATAAAAGTCATCGAGGATGCTGCTCAGGCGCATGGGGCCACGATTAAGATGGACGGTCTTTGGCGGGTCACCGGAGGGATAGGCGATATCGGCTGTTTTAGTTTTTATCCTTCCAAGAACCTGGGCGCTTTAGGTGATGGCGGGATGCTTACCACTAACAGCGACGAGATTTATAAGAAATTGCTTATGCTTCGGGATTACGGCCGGATTTCAAAATACGAGCATATATTGATCGGTTTTAATTCCCGCTTAGATACTTTGCAGGCAGCGGTTTTGCGGCTTAAGCTAAAAAAACTTAATTCCTGGAATATTCTGCGCCAGAAAGCAGCTGCTACGTATAATAAGCTTTTTAAGAATATAGGGGACGTTATTACCCCGCATCCAGCTGCTTCAGTAAAGCATCTTTATCATGTATATGCGATCCGCTCAAACAAACGCGACGACATATTC
>CAYGZJ010000144.1:0-3849 GCA_964354335.1 uncultured Planctomycetales bacterium
GGCAAAAGAAAGGCTGACCAGGATCAAGAGCACTCCCAGGAGCCCGACAATTACCCGGGAATTGGGAACGCTTAAAAGATAGTCCATGAAACTACTGATATCCTGAGGTTGCAGCAGATTAAAAGAGAAGATAATCAAGGTCAGGCCTAAGGCGATGATAACTGCGGCATAAAACAGGATCCCAAGAATTGAAAAAAATCTCATGCAATTACCCCCTCTCTATCCCCTGAACATTGATGTTGATATCTTTAATGGAAAGGTTAGTCATGCGCTCCAGATTTACGCGCACATTTTCCTGGACCCGCAGGGCCACTTCCGGTATGTTGTAACCGAATTTTACCACCAGCGGAATATCGACCCTGACCTCTTCGTTCTTGGTGAATTCCACCCTTATCCCTAAGGCCGCTTTCTTCCCCAAAAACTCCAAGATCCCGCTCTTAAAATCTTTACCCACTGACTTGACCCCCTCGATCTCGGCTGCGGCTAAAGAGGAAATTGAGGCAACCACATTTTTATGTATCCTGATCGCGCCAAAATCCGTGCGGGATTCATCAGACTGCTTCATCATACATCCGCCTTTGTTTCGTCTTTAAGCATATCCTGGACAAAATGCGTAGAGATATCGCCTTTAAGAAACAAAGGATTCTCCATCAGGCGCAGATGAAAGGGCACCGTAGTCTTTATAGGGGCGATATAAAATTCGCTTAATGCCCGATGCATAGTCCTGATCGCCTCCTGCCTGTTTTTGCCATAGGTGATAAGCTTGGCTACCAGAGAATCATAATAAGGGGAGATCTCATAACCCGGATAAATATGCGTATCCAGCCGCACCCCCGGGCCTCCGGGTAAAACCAGCGATTCGATCTTTCCCGGTGAAGGCATAAAATTATTCTCAAAATCTTCGGCGTTAATACGGCACTCGATAGCCGCGCCTTTTATCTGGATATCTTCCTGTTTGATTTTTATTTTCTCTCCGGATGCGATACGGATCTGTTCCTTGATCAGATCAATACCGGTGACCATCTCGGTGACCGGGTGCTCGACCTGGATCCTGGTATTCATTTCCATGAAATAAAAATTGCTTTTGCTGTCCAGCAAGAACTCAATAGTGCCTGCGCTGACATAGCCGACACTCTTGATCCCTTTTAGCGCTGCCTCGCCTAAACGCTTGCGCAACTTACTATCAACCGCGCAGGAAGGCGCCTCCTCAAGAAGTTTTTGGTGCCTTCTCTGAATGCTGCAGTCTCTTTCTCCCAAATGCAAGAAATGCCCATACTTATCCCCTAAGATCTGTATCTCGATATGCCGCGGCTTCTCAATATACTTTTCAATATAAACACTGGAGTTACCGAAGTTGGCCTCTGCCTCTGCCTGCGCGGTCATAAGGCTGGAAACCAGGGTAAGATCATTATGGCAGATGCGCATCCCCTTGCCTCCGCCACCCGCGGCAGCCTTGATGATCACCGGGTAGCCGATGGCCTTGGCAGTCTTAAGCGCCTCTTCTTTATGTTTAATGGTTGTGTGGCTTCCGGGAATAATAGGCAGGCCGGCTTTCTGCATAGTGGAACGCGCAGCCATCTTATCCCCCATAAGCTTGATATTTTCAGGGGTGGGCCCGATAAAAGTGATCTTACATGACTCGCAGATCTCGGCAAAATGGGCATTTTCAGCCAGAAATCCGTATCCCGGATGTATCGCTTCGACATCCGTGATTTCTGCGGCTGAGATGATCGCGGGAATATTTAAATAGCTGTTGGAGCTGGCTGCCTGGCCGATACAGATCGCCTCGTCTGCAAAGCGTACATGCAGAGAACTCCGGTCAACTTCGGAGAAAACAGCGACCGTACGGATGCCTAATTCGTGGCAGGCGCGGATGATCCTAAGGGCGATTTCGCCCCGGTTTGCGATGAGTATTTTGGAGAACATACGCTAGAGGGGTTCGATAAGAAACAACGGTTGACCGAATTCAATCGGCTCGGCGTTATCAACGAGGATTTCCAAAAGTTTGCCTTTGACCTCGGCCTTTATTTCATTCATGAGCTTCATCGCTTCGATGATACAGATGACCTGGCCGACTTCTACCACCTGGCCGACTTCTACAAAGGGTGGCGCTTCCGGAGAAGGAGAACGATAGAATGTACCGACCATAGGGGCTTTGATTTCAACGGTCTTAACACCCGGACGCTCGCTAGCTTCAGCTGCCTGCCTGCCAGCGGCATCAGCCGCAGCCGGACGCTCGACCATGATCGGGCCGCTAAAGACTTCCGTGCCTGATGCGGTCTTCTTAAGGCGTATGCGCAGGCCCTCTTTCTCAATTTCTATCTCCGCCAGGCCATTTTCATTCATGAGATTGATCATCTCTTTGATCTCTTTGATATTCATCCCGCACCTTCTCCTTTATTTATTCGTTACAAACCCGGCACCTTTTACGATCTGAATTTAAAGAAGGTGCGGGATCCATATTAACTGACCCTTTCAATGTAACCACCGGTACGGGTATCCACCTTGATCACATCCCCTTCATCAACAAATAACGGAACCTGGATGGTCGCACCGGTCTCTATCTCTGCCGACTTGGTGCCGCTTTTTGCGGTATCACCCTTTATCCCCGGTTCAGTATGGATGATCTTAAATTCAATGAAAAAAGGAAGCGAGATATTGAGTGTCTGCTGCTTAAAGAAATTACCGCAGACTTCCAGATTATCCTTAAGAAACTTTGCCTTGTCTCCGATAGTATCTTCGGATATAGCGATCTCTTCAAAATTATCCTGGTCCATAAAATGATACATCCCGCCTGAGGAATACTGAAACTGCAGCTTGCGCTCTTCCACAAACGCCTGGTCTATCTTTTCTTCTCCGCGGAAAGTTATCTCTTGTGTGTTTGAAGTCTTAAGATTACGCAGTTTTGCGCGCACGAAAGCCGCGCCCTTGCCTGGCTTTACATGCTCAGTGTCGATGACCAGGTATACTTCATCATCGACTAAGATTGTTACCCCGGATTTTATCTCATTGATCGATAGCGCCACTTAACACCTTACACCCTTTCCTGGTTACTAATACCATATCCTCCAGCCTTACCCCGCACTGGCCGGGCAGGTAAATCCCGGGCTCTATGGTAAAGACCATTCCCGGCTTTAATATTGTCTCTGATTTAGGGGAAATCCGGGGGTCTTCGTGGACTTCCAGACCCACCCCGTGACCCAGGCTGTGGCCAAAGAACTCGCCATACCCAGATTCACGTATATAGTGACGGCTCAGCGCATCGATATCCTTCGCTCTTATGCCCGGCCGGATGTGGCGTATGGCTTTCTTCTGTGCACCTTGCGCAATAGCATAGAGTTTGTGCGCAAGAACATTTATTTTACTTAAAAAGAATACCCTTGTCAAGTCGGATTTATAGCCCTGGTACTCGACGCCGATATCAACCAGCACTGCCTCGTTTGGCCGTATCTTCCTTGCTCCGGAAGTATGGTGCGGGAAACTGCTATTAGGGCCGCCGGCAACTATGATCCCAAAGGAAGAATTGCTTGCTCCGCAACGCCTTATAAAACGCTCAAGCTCCCCGACTATACTAAGCTCGGTTGCTCCCGGTTTAATAAGCTTTTTAGCAAGCCCCAAGGCCTTAGAGGTAATCGCTATGGCCTTCCTGATCTTGGCGATCTCTTCTACACTCTTAATCTGCCTGAACAGCTCAACTAAGCCAGCCGTAGGTATTAACTTAACTTTACCTTTGAACGCCTGCTGCAGCTTTCTATAATCCGAAAAAGTCGTATGCCGCTCTTCAAAACCGATGCGCTTTAATCCAAGCTCGCGGGCAGACTGCGCCAGGAGGGAAAATACGGATACCTC
>CAYGZJ010000145.1:0-3822 GCA_964354335.1 uncultured Planctomycetales bacterium
GGGTCAACTCCTCATACATAGTCAGGAACCTTGCAAATGATCTCGATAAGTACAATCCCGATTTGGTGGTGGTAATGATGGGAATAAATGACGGCTACTGGTATTTACCTTACCATAATGGTAATACATCCGGCATCACTCTTTTCTTTACATCGCTGCGTACGTATAAACTGATAAGGTGGCTTTGGTTGAATACTGCAGCAATGTTACAAAAAATGAATATTAAAATTCATGTTACTTATAAAGATGTATATTCTAAGATTGCGCAGGCAGTCCATTTAATGTGCGAAGAGGCCTATGCCGTTCAAGAAGAATCCAGGAAAGCCGATCGCGCTTTTTCTCAAAATCCAGATACGGCTGAATACAGAAAATGCATTATTCTAGGCTGGAGATTGATTGAGCAGAACAATCTTGAGCAGGCGCAGAGAGCTTTTGAAAAAGCCCTTCAGCTGGAACCGGGCAGCCGCGATGCCATCAAGGCCTTAGTCATGGTCTGCCGGGATCTGGGAAGACTTCCGGAGGCCGAGAAATCACTTCTCAGGGCGTCGTCACTTAATCCGGGTGACGATAATATTATTTTTGAATTAGGGGAAGTGTATAAAGATGAAGAAAAGGTTTTAGAAGCTTCGCAAGCATACAGGCAGGCACTTAAAATTAATCCTGCCAATGAGCTTGCGCTTAGTTCCTTGACAGGGCTTCTTCATGAACAGGAAAAACTTGCCCAGGCAGGAGCTTTATTTAAGCAGGCCTTAAGATTAAATCCTCAGAACGAGAACGCATTGATCGGGCTGGCAATCACAGATATGAAGCGGGGAAATCTTAAGGAGGCGGAGGAACTGTTGCGTAAAGCGGTATCTTTGAGCCATAGCAATGATAAGGCATTTTTTGAGCTGGGGCAATTATATCGTAAGCTAGGAAGAGCTGAAGATGCGAAAAGTAATTATCTTAAGGCAGTGGAATTAAACGCTATTAATGCCAAGGCATGCAGCGCATTAGGGGCAATATATTTAGAGCTGGGAAAAACTAGAGAGGCGGCGCGTTTTTATAAACAGGCAGATACTATCCGGCTCAAATATTGCAGTCCTATGACTCCTCAGAATTTCAGAAAGCTTAAAGTAATCGTTGATTCCCGAGCTATCAGGCTTGTTTGCGTGCAATACCCTACGCGGAATGTCGAGGAACTCAAGAGGATGTTCGATCCTGTTGACCAAAAAGATATAATCTTTGTAGACAACGAAATTGAATTTAAAAAAGCATTTCGCGCTGATCCAAGAGAATATTTTACTGATTTATTTGCCGGCGACTTCGGACATTGTACCCGTAAGGGGAATAGATTGTTAGCTGGAAATATCGCCAATGCGATTTTAAAGGAAGTATTTAATGTAACAAGCAGTAATCAGTAGGCAAGATAGGAAATCGAATGAATAAATCCGACGATCATTTAAGTAAATTTAAAGACAATCTTGCGTTTTATTTCTCTGAGAAACTGGATTATCCTTTTGCTAAACCGTATTGGATATACATCAGCGTCAGCCATAAATGCACATACAAGTGCCAGATGTGCGGAGTGGTGAATATCCTGAAGGACCAGGAGCTTTCGACGCAGACAGTGAAGAAGACGCTTGATGAGATCGCTTCCTGGGGAAAGGATTGCGTTATCCTTTTTACCGGAGGCGAGGTATTCTTACGCAAGGATTTCTTTGAGTTGATAGAATATTCAGCCGGCAAGGGCTTAAAAGCAGAAGCTGTATCCAACGGTTCTTTAATCGATGAGGAAATGGCTCACAGGATAATTTGTTCCGGGCTGCAGAATATCGCGGTTTCCTTAGATGGGGCAAGACAAGTTACGCATGATGCTATAAGGCAGAAGGGCGCCTATCAGAAGGCGCTCAGTGCGCTGCGTTATCTGGTCGCGGCAAAGAAAAAAGCAGGCAGCGGCCCTCAGATCTCAACCTGGACCACCATCATGAAGGAAAATCTGGATGAGCTTTATGATGTTATTCCCTTAGTCAAGGATATCGGCGTCGAGTGCCTAGTTTTTCACCCGGTTATCGTAGCGCAGGATGATATGCAGAATACCTGCGCCGATGCGCCTTTTTGGATCAGCAAGGAAACGTTGCCCATTTTGCGTAAGCAGATAGATAAAATTACCGATTACCAGAGAAAGCACGGCCTTGTGGCTTTCTTGCACGATCCGTACCTGTGGTTAAATTATTTTGAAGGAACGTTAAAGAAGCAGCAGTGGAAATGCAATCCTTTTGTGTTTCTGAATATCGGTCCTGACGGAGAGGTCAGAAGCTGCGGAGCCAGCTTCGGCAATATCAAGGAGTCCTCGCTTAATGACTGTTTGCAAAACAGCGAAGCGGATAAGGCGCGCCGGTTTATGAAGGCCTGCGAGAAACCCTGTTTACAGACTTGCTGGGCACACCCCGAGTCCGACTCATTAGCGGCTATTGTAGAGAATTTTATCCGGGAAATAAAACCGGACATCTCCGGGAGATCAGCATTGCTCAATGAAGCGATGCAGGAGCTCCAGGAGTATGAGCAGAAATTAAAAAATTACATTCCATGAACATAAATAATCTAAGAGAAGTGGTCATTTCTCTGACTAACCGCTGCAATCTGCGCTGCAGGATGTGCGATGTCCCCGCGGTTAAGGCCCCCGAATTGGCAACTGCTGATTGGGAGCGGGTAATACGCGATGCCGCTTTTGCCGGGGCGAGGACAATTGTTTTCAGCGGAGGAGAGCCGTTGCTTAGAGATGATATTTTTGATTTAGTGTCTTCTGTAAAAAAGCATAAAATGTCCGCATGCCTTACTTCTAACGGCTATCTTTTAAATGACGCTGTCGCTTTTGACCTGAAGGGGTCCGGCGTAGATGTAGTGAATATCTCGATTGAAGGGCCCCAGGAGATCCATGATCAACTGCGCGGTGAAGGTGTTTTTGAAAAGGCCTTAGAAGCGCTGCAAAACTTAAAGAAACATAAGATAGAAAGTACTGTCGCGGCGACAGTCTCACAATACAATTATCGTTATTTGTCGGTTGTTGTTGATCTGGCAAATAGATATTCCGCGACTACCGTAAAATTTCAGCCTTTTAGCCATATTTTTGTAGAAAACGAAAAAAAAGGTGATGAATTCTTTATCCCTGAGAAAGAGATCGAAGATTGTAAAGGGGTGCTGTCGGATGTGGTCCGTCAATGCGCGATGCTCGGCATAGCTACCAATCCAAAAGCTTATCTTGAGCGCATCCCGGCGTATCTGGCTAGCGGTAGGTGTGAAAGAAGAAAAGAATGCCTTGCCTTGCATGTTTCCTGTCCGATCAATTCCCAGGGTGATGTGTTTCCTTGCTGGGTGCTGACAGATATCAAGCTGGGCAACGTCAGGGAAGAAAACTTATTTTTTATCTGGAATTCAGGCAGGCGACAGGCCTTGATCGACCAGGTCCGAAGAACCGGATGCAAAGGTTGCATCATGAGTTGTTATGATGAAAATTTCGGCAGAGCCAGCTTGGAGGAAAGAGCGGTTGTCAATATGCAGCAGTTGAAGCACAAAGGTTTATCTTGCTATCTGCGCGATAAAACAAGACAGTTGTATAAGCGCATGCGTTTTTACGGTTCTTACCGGGGTTCTTTAAGCGCGATCCTTAGAAAGATAAAAGGAATCCTTAGGCGTAAACAGAATCCTGCAATAGGCGAGAATAAAGTTGATAATAACGGATTAGCCCGGGAAATCGAAGCAGCCAAAAAGACGATTATGGACCAGATGAGGCATTGGCGATGAAAGTCAGTCTTTATATACCATCATTCAACCATGCGCATT
>CAYGZJ010000146.1:0-1299 GCA_964354335.1 uncultured Planctomycetales bacterium
CGCTCTTCAAAACCGATGCGTTTTAATCCAAGCTCGCGGGCAGACTGCGCCAGGAGAGAAAATACGGATACCTCGACTTTTCTAACCAAAAAATCAGCGGAAAGTCCTTTTTTTGCCTCTTCGCTGTAGCGGGAATCGGTAAAGTAAATATTTGCTTTTTTTGAGACTAAAAGATAGGAATCGCGGCTGGGGTATTTGGCCAGATAAGAGATATTTGCAGCTGAAGTCACAATCAGGCCCTGCAGTTTTTCTCTGGCAAGCTTCGCGTGAATATTCTTTAGACGTCGGTCCATTAGAAGATTAAATAATGTCGGTGAGCGCCTCAAGGCCCAGGGTATAGCTTTTCATGCCAAAACCCATGATCGTGCCCTTGGCAACAGGGGTAATCAGAGACTTCTGCCGGAATTCTTCGCGGCTGTGAATATTGGAAAGATGCACTTCTATGGCGGGGATGCCACAGGCGGCAATAGCGTCGCGGATAGCAACGCTGGTATGCGTATAGGCAGCAGGATTGATCAGTATACCGCTGAATTTCGCCTTGCTCTTACCGATCAGATCGACTATCTTACCCTCATAATTGGACTGGACGATAACCAGACTGACTTTTCTCTTTTTGGCTATCGCAAGCAAATGCCGGTTTATCTGGTCAAGGGTAACCTTGCCGTAGACCGCAGGCTCGCGGGTGCCTAAGAGCTGCAGATTCGGACCGTGTATAACAAGTATTTTTTTCATACGATTTAAGCTCAAAGTTTAAAGTAAAAAATTCAAAACAAGATTAAAGTCTAAATTTTAAAATTTAAATTTTGAATTTGCTTTTCCCGCTACCCAATTAGTTCTAAGCGGGATCCCGCCTTAAATTTATATTGCTGGCGGGAGAATTTTGAATTTTAGACTTTGAATTTTACGAATTAACCTTCCGCTTCATCAATCAGCATCACAGGTATGCCGTCTCTTACCGGATACTTCTTACCGCATTTCTTACAGATGATTTTATTACCCTGCTCTACAACATCCCCCTTGCAGGCGGGACAGGCTAAAATATCAAGCAGATCTTTATCGATCATTTCAGGTCTCCTTCCGCAGAAAGCGGAATACCCGGCCATCCAATAGGCCGGGGTATAGCAGAAAGCAGCACCCCGCTTTATATGATAGCGGGTGCGTCCTTTTTAGGACTGCACCCCAGCTAAAAGGTATGCTGGGTGCGTCATTTTTATGACGAAACACGCCTCGCCTTTATAGGAGAGGCGAGCGTGCACTTTTTGTGCCACCGGCCTATCCGTCCCAAAAGGGACGCACTTG
>CAYGZJ010000146.1:1399-3427 GCA_964354335.1 uncultured Planctomycetales bacterium
GCGAGCGTGCACTTTTTGTGCCACCGGCCTATCCGTCCCAAAAGGGACGCACTTGACAATCCTATATGTCAAGGTGATTTAAGGCCGGGTGTTGACTTGGCAACATAGCGCGTACGAAGTTCATACAGCAGGTTTTCCAGAAGCGAGCCCTCTTCCGCGCTTAAATTACCTACGGTCTTTTGAGCACCCCAAGTGTATCAATGAGAAAACGCGCCTGAGTAAGGTCCTCCTCTGTTTTATTGGTCACCGGATTCGGCACCTGACCCAGCGCGATAGAGGCCTGCAAAGCCAGCGTGGTGACAAAAAAACTAAAATCCGGCTCCGGAGGGATAAAGGTATCTTCCTTACGGCCCTCTTTTCCCGCCTTTTCTTTAGCTACGGTCTCTTTCCAGCTTTCGTCGATATTCTTTTTATTTTCATCCATGGGTTTAATAAACGATCACTCCGGCGTAGCCGACTACACTTTCTATATCGCCGGTCACATCACCACTGGTTTGATATTTGATCAATTCTGCCTTCCTGGCTCCTAGTTCCTTACTTGCCGCTATCATGGCAATAACCGGAGCATACCCGCACATCGATATATCCAGATGCCGTACGCGCTCTGCCAGCATATCCTCGTCAAGAGCGAGTATCGCCTCTATCGCCTGGCTGTCCTTGGTTTGGGCCTGCTCCTGAGATTCATAATGCGTCATATCTGAACTGGCTACAAGCAAAACCGATTTTTCAAGGCCGCTCTCCTTTACCGCGACAGCGATCTGTTTTCCGATCTCTTTGAGTGCCGCCAGGTCATCTGACATAAAAGCGATCGGTACGATCTCAAAATCCTTTTTGAAATACTGCAGAAATGGCAATTCCACTTCCAGGGAATGCTCAGACAGATGCGCCAGAGAATCATCCTCCAGATATTTTGAACACTGCAGGATTTTCTGCGCCAGGTCACTGTCGATCTTTACAGCGCCAAGCGGCGTCTCCCAGCTGCCTTCGGCCATAATACTAAAAGCCGCTCCGCTACCGGTATGATTGGGCCCAAGCAGTATGACCTTTTCCTTAACAATCAGGGAAGAAACCGTTTCTGCCGCGACCATTCCCGAATACATATACCCGGCATGCGGCAGCATACACGCTATCACCTCTCTTTGAGAAGTGTTTTTATCGATAAAAGACTCGATTTGTTTCTTCAGTGCCGAAGCTGAGCCGGGATAAAACTGGCCGGCAACCGCGGCAGGCCGTTTCTTAAAGGATGGCATTAAATACCCCTTCCAGAAAAATTTTACTTCTTTGAATTTCTTTTCCGGTCGCAGGATGATGCGCCTCGATGACTTTTATCGTCTTCTTATCAAGGTAGGCTGTAAACTGGCTAAAGTCGAGCTTTCCATCCGACGGCGGCAGGTGATCCTGGCAGTCCGCTATATCATGCAGATGGATACCAAGCATCGCCTTTGAGTAAGAATCCAGAAAATCCTTGTGCCTGGCAAACCCCAGCTCCTCCATAAGCTGCGCGTGGCCGGTATCATGCCAGTAAAAAATATTTGATCCTTTAAACTCGCTGAGGATTATACCGATTTCTTGATAGGAAGGGATTTCCCGAAAATATACCCTGGTTTCAACCCCCAGGTTAATATTCTTTTGGCCGGCGTACCGGTTTAATTCTGATAAACTGCGCAGTGCATTTTCCAGAAAAGGCTTACAAGATGCCTCTCGCTCTTTGATCATCGCATCTCTTAAATCCAGAAAACCCTGCGAACCTCGTAACCCTTTTCTGTAGAGTGAGACCATGTCTTTGGTGCGGTCCGGAATTTCTACCCTCCCGCAATGCAGGACGACCGTACTCGCTCCCAAAGAAACAGCGCTATCAATGGTTTTTTTTGTATACCCAACCGCAAACGAGCGCTCTTCTTCGTCAGCAGAGCTCATAGAATAACAATCCGGCAGCGCAGCTTCTCTCTCCAAGCGCTCCGGGATAGGACAATAATTATGCACGCTTACGATCTTGATCCCGGACTTATTTTTACGCTGCAGAGCAAG
>CAYGZJ010000146.1:3437-3790 GCA_964354335.1 uncultured Planctomycetales bacterium
CAAGAATCTCCTCGACCATAGCAGCCGTCAGGTTAAAACTCAGCTCGGCCTGCGTAAAGCCTAATTCCTGAATTTCAAAGAGCATCTTTTCGCCGCTTGAATGCCGAAACGCATTCCAGGAAGCAGAAAGGGCAAGCCCCATCCTTACCTTCTTCCCTTGGCCTTCTTCCTTTTACGCTCGCTGGGCTTCTCGTAATGCTTGCGGTCACGCACTTCCCTTAAGATGCCTTCCTGCTCGATTTTCTTCTTGAAACGGCGCAGCGCCGACTCAAACGGCTCATCTTTCTTGACTTCGACTTCTGACAATTTTATCATCCTCCTTCAATGAGGCCACACTTTATGGAAGCCCAAAA
>CAYGZJ010000147.1:0-3758 GCA_964354335.1 uncultured Planctomycetales bacterium
GATCAGGGAATAAACTTCCTGTGGATAGCTGTATCCGGTAGTATCCGGAATATTCACCGTACGAGCACCTTCTTTGATCACCGCTTCAATGACCCTAAAAAGGAATCCGCGCTCGGAACGCGTGGCGTCTTCCGGAGAAAATTCGATATCCGCACAGAGTTTACGCGCCATCCTGGTAGAATTTTTAGCGATCTCCAGGATCTCCTCTTCGGCTTTCTTAAATTTATACTGTAGGTGTATCTTAGAGGTAGCCAAAAACAAATGAATGCGCGGATGCTTTGCCGGTTTTAACGAATTATATGCCGCATCAATATCCTGCTTAAGGCATCGGGCAAGTCCGCAAATAGCGCTGTTTTTTACGCTTTTTGCGATCATGGAAACAGCCTTGAAATCATCGGGGCTGGCAATGGGAAATCCCGCCTCGATGATATCAACCCCCAGCCTCTCAAGCTGAAAAGCGATCTCGAGTTTCTGCCGCGAGGTCAAAGACGCGCCCGGCGCCTGTTCACCGTCGCGCAGCGTAGTATCAAATATAATTATCTTATCCATTTGGCAAATTCAAAGTTTAAAATTCAAATTTAAAAACAAATTTAAAATTCAAATTTTAAAATTCATTCTTATTTTGAATTTTGAGCTTTGACCTTTAAACTTGGTTTCCAGAATCTATGCCTTCTTCATCCAGGGCATCATAAGTGAGGGCACAATTTACGGAACGCAGTGAACGTAAATTGTATGCCCGAACTTATCCCGGCGAATGTGCGAAAATTACAAGGTCCCCGAAGGGGGTCGAAGAGAATTTTTGCACGGATTATGAGCCGGGATCTACTTCTTCATCCAAGGCATCATTAATGAGCCCACAACTTACGGAGCGAACAAAGTGAGCGTGCGTAAGTTGTCTGGGCGAATTAATCCCGAAGCCTGCGCAGCTGGATTCCGAAGGAATCCGCAAGCGCTTAGGCGAGGGATCATCCCTTCTTCATCCACGGCATCATCTCGCGCAGTTCCTTCCCCACCTTCTCGATCAGATGCTCATCGCC
This sequence comes from uncultured Planctomycetales bacterium, assembly GCA_964354335.1. Lineage (GTDB taxonomy): Bacteria > Omnitrophota > Gorgyraeia > Gygaellales > Profunditerraquicolaceae > JAPLLR01. Next base: position 1,038 of record CAYGZJ010000147.1, read on the forward strand.
TTCTTTTAATAATCGGTTGAAATTTGGCCTGCCTTCTTCATTCTCTCTTATCCACTCTTTGGCAAACTTTCCCGTCTTTATCTCTTTAAGCATCTTCTGCATTTCTTTGCGCGTTCTCTGGGTGATGATGCGCGGGCCGCGCGAAAGATCTCCGTAACAGGCGGTATTGGAAACTCCGCGGCGCATTCCGGAAATCCCTCTTTCCTGGATCAGGTCAGTGATGAGTTTTAGCTCGTGCAAAACTTCAAAGTATGCGATCTCCGGCTGATATCCCGCGGCTATAAGTGTATCAAAACCTGCCTTGATCAGTTCGGAAACTCCTCCGCAAAGCACTGCCTGCTCCCCAAATAGGTCGGTCTCAGTCTCTTCTTCAAAGGTGGTCTCAATGACGCCTGCGGTCGTTGCCTTGATCGCTTTAGCATATGCCAGCGCCAGCTGTTTTGCCTGGCCCGATGCATCCTGATACACCGCGATCAGTCCGGGAACGCCCTTACCCTCTTCATACATCTTACGCACTAACGCTCCGGGCCCTTTGGGTGCTACCATAAACACGTCCACGTTTTTCGGAGGCTTGATCTGTTTGAAGCGAATATTAAAACCGTGCGAAAAACAAAGCGCCTTGCCTTTTTTCAGGCTCGGCTTGATCGCCTCAATATAAACCTTGGCCTGAACGTGGTCCTGGGTCAGGATCTGAATGATATCGGCGGCCTTTGCCGCTTCGGCAGCTGAAACCGGAGTAAAACCGTCTTTTTTTGCCAGTTCGAAATTAGCCGTGCCTTCCATTTCCGAGACAATCACTCTGCAGCCTGAATCGCGCAGGCATAATGACTGGCCGCGGCCCTGAATGCCGTAACCGATGATTGCGATGGTCTTATCTTTTAAGAGCTCAAGATCCGCGTCCTTATCATAATAAATCTTAGCCATTTTTTCTTATCTCCTTTTGATTATTCTCGTTATGTTCGTTTAGTTCGTTAGGCTCGTTAGTTTCGTTTTAAAAGTTTTAAAACGAAACTAACGACATTAACGATAATAACGAACGCAACGATTACTTAAGCTATTGCCAATCTTCCCGTGCGCACCAATTCCTTGATCCCAAACTTATCCAGCTGCTCCAAAAGCGCCTTTATCTGCGCCTGATCTCCTACCGCCTCGATGATCGCGGTATCGCCTTTGGCCTTAATGATCTTGCCGACATACTTATTAAATATGCTCTCGAGCTTTGCCTTTTCCTTGGCTGAATATTGGACCTTGGCCAGGATCATCTCGCGGTCAATATGATCTTTTTTGGTGAAATCCGTGACCGTAATGACATCGATAAGCTTATTGAGCTGTTTAGTGATCTGCTCCAGGACCTTTTCATCCTGCGCCTCCACTACAATAGTCATGTAGGAAATAGTCGGATCCAAAGTCTCGGAGACCGCTAAAGACGCAATATTGTATCCGCGCGCGCTGAATAGGCCGGCGACCCGCGCAAGGACTCCGAACTTGTTTTCTACTAATACTGATATAGTATGTCTCATTTTTCGTTAGGTTCGTTATTTCCGTTAGGTTCGTTAGGTTCGTTTTAAAAGTTTTAAAACGATATTAACGAAACTAACGACATTAACGATTAAGCTAATCCCCCGATGATCTCATTTATCGCCTTACCGGCGGGCACCATCGGGTAGACATTCTCTTCTTCCTCGATCATAAAATCAATAAATACGGTATTATCCGTGGCTATCGCTTTTTCAATCGCAGGGCGCACCTCTTCCTTCTTGGTGACACGGATGCCCAGCGCGCCATAACTGTCCGCAAGCTTCACAAAATCAGGGCTAGTGATATTAACGTGGGAATAGCGCCTTTTATAGAATAACTCCTGCCACTGCCGGACCATCCCAAGGTAGCCGTTGTTTAAAATCAACACCTTCACGTTGATTTTATTGAATACGCAGGTGGCTAATTCCTGGATATTCATCTGGATGGAACCGTCACCGGCGATATCACAAACTAACTTATCCGGACAGGCCATTTTCGCGCCCATGGCCGCGGGAAAACCAAACCCCATCGTCCCCAATCCCCCCGAAGAAATAAAAGTGTGCGGCTTGCTATACTTGTACCACTGAGCCGCCCACATCTGATTCTGGCCGACTTCAGTAGTGATGATCGCCTCACCCTTGGTGATCTCATACAACTGTTCTATGATATATTGCGGCTTAAGCTTCCCGTCTGCCTTATATTTCATGGGATACTTCTTCTTCCAGGACTCCACGGTCTTCAGCCACTCAGCCGTATCAGGCAGATCATCGATCTGCTCCAATAACTCACCTAAAATGTTTTTAGCGTCTCCTACGATCGGAATATCCACCCGTACGTTCTTACTGATAGAAGAAGGATCGATATCAATATGGATCACTTTGGCATACGGGGCAAAGGCATCGATCCTGCCGGTCACCCGGTCATCAAAACGAGCGCCTATAGCAATGATCAGGTCGGATTCCATAATGGCATGATTTGCAAAGGCAGTGCCGTGCATACCAAGCATGCCTAAAGAAAGCTCGTGCTCGCCGGGAAAAGCGCCTATACCCATCAGCGTCCAGGTCAGAGGAGCTTTAATTTTTTCCGCCAGCTGCCTTAATTCCTTATGCGCAGCGGAAGAAATCACTCCCCCTCCAACATAAAGGATAGGTTTCTTTGCCGCGCCGATAAGCTTTGCGGCTTTTTTGATCTGTCCGGGATGGC
>CAYGZJ010000148.1:0-3753 GCA_964354335.1 uncultured Planctomycetales bacterium
TTTTGGATCATCCATAAGAATAATACCCGGAGATTTTTTGAGGAGATCTTTCGCCTGCTGGGCAGTGACCGGCTTGATTGTCTGAATATAAACGGATTCAGAATGCCCGGTCCTTACCGGAACGCGGATGGTAGTGGCGGATATTTTAATTTTTGGGGCGTGCATGATCTTGTGCGTTTCCTTGACCAGCTTCCATTCCTCATTGGTATAATCGCCCTCGACAAAACTGCCTATATGCGGAAAAACATTGTAGGCTAGCTGCTGCGGCATGGATTTATTCTGGGCCTGGACATGCACATTCTCATATCCACCCTGAGCAATCAGCGCTATCTCTTCTTTTAGCTGCTCAACCGCGCCCTTACCTGCTCCGGAAGAAGCCTGTAAAGTAGTGACCACGATTTTTTTGATCCCGAATTTTTTGTGGATGGGATTAAGAGCTACAACCATTTGGATAGTCGAACAATTAGGATTAGCGATGATGCCTTTGTGGCTTTGGCTATCGGAAGCCAAACCACGGCCTTCTGGCCTGTGTTTTTTTCCAAATAACCAATTTCTAATGGGATTCAAATCCTTGGCGTTCACTTCCGGGACAACCAGCGGAACCTTGGGGTCCATGCGAAAATCCGCGCCGTTATCAATAACCACTGCCCCGCGTTTAACTGCCTCCTGCGCGTAAGTTACCGCGGCGCCCTTCTCCCCTTCTGTGCCGGCAAACAATGCGATATCCACACCTTCAAAACCTTCGGGCGTGATCGGCCTGACTGAATAGGTCTGTCCGTCTACCTGTATATCTCTAGCTGAACGCGCAAAAACGCGGATTTCAGAGGCGGGAAAATTGCGCTGCTTAAGAACACGCAACATCTCAACTCCGACCACACCTGCTCCGATTACCGCGACTGTATATTTAGCTTTCTTTTTCATTTCAACTGATCTCCCTGTTTAAAATAAATACCTAGATGTTTTTAACTACCAGATCCCGACTTCAGAAGTCGAAAAACCCATTTTAAATGAGCAGATACTTTACAGAGCAAAGAGAATGTAAAGTGTAGTCCCGCTGAAAGCGGGACGTCTGCGAATTTATCCCTGCGGCTGCGCAAAAATTTTAGAATAAAATTTTTGCAGCGTTTAGCTGCGGGGATCCCTTAATTTTACAGAGCTTGTATCACCAGGTCTCCGACTTCAGAAGTCGAAAAACCCATCTTACCTGCCGCAAGTGACTTCAACTTCGTCTGAACTATTTTTATCACCGCATCTTCTATCGCCTTCGCGGCCTCTGCCTGCCCCAGCGTCTCAAGCATCATAGCAGCTGCGCAAATAGCAGCAAGCGGATTGATTACGTTTTGCCCGGTGTATTTCGGAGCACTTCCGCCAATAGGCTCAAACATGGACACCCCTTGCGGATTTATGTTTCCTCCGGCAGCGATACCCATGCCGCCCTGGATCATGGCACCTAAGTCAGTAATGATATCTCCGAACATGTTATCGGTGACAATGACATCAAACCATTCCGGATTCTTTACAAACCACATCGTAGTGGCGTCCACATGCGCGTAATCAGTGGTAATATCGGGATACTCCTTAGCGATCTCTTTGAAGGCGCGTTCCCATAAATCCCAGGCAAAGGTTAAAACATTGGTCTTGCCGCAAAGTGTCAGCTTCTTTCTCTTATTGCGCTTGCGTGTATACTCAAAGGCATAGCGCAGGCAACGCTCGACACCTTTACGCGTATTATATGATATCTGAATAGCCACTTCTTCCTTAGTGCCTTTATTCTGAAACTCCCCCATCCCTTTATACAGGCCCTCGGAATTCTCGCGCACCACCACAAAATCGATGTCCTCGGGTTTTTTATCTTTTAGCGGGCAGTAATCCGGGCTATAAAGTTTGACCGGGCGCAAATTGATATACTGATCAAGGCTAAAGCGCAATTTAAGCAATACCCCGGTCTCAATGATCCCGGGCTTTACATTAGGATCGCCGACAGCTCCCAGATAAATCGCGGAATACTTCTTAAGCTCAGTTATATCGCTTTCTTCGACAAGCTTCCCGGTTTCCAGGTAGCGCTTGCCGGTGAAATCGAATAATTTAGTCTCGTATTTGAAATTGAACTTTTTTGCCGCGGCATCCAGGACTTTTAGCCCCTCACGGACCACTTCTGGGCCGGTGCCGTCTCCGGGAATAACCGCGATTTTATACATTGCTTTGTCTGTCATTTAATCTTCCTCAATAAACATTATTGCGGCCTTATTAAGAAGCGCGGCGCTATCGATATCTTTTTTCTTACCGAAACCCTTCAGGGCACATGATCCTCCGGATGTAAAAAGCTCGACATCTGTGACCGGGATGAAACTTTCCTTTTCGTCATTTAGAAAATCGATCATTCTCTCACCAGGATTAATATGCACTGTGCCTTTGATCGTAGAGCCGTCCCTGCAGACGATGCTAACCTTGCGCTTTTCTTTCTCGATCCTCATTTTGCGCCTCCCTTTTTCTGCTTTATCCAAGACATCAACCCGCCCTGCTCGACTATCTCCTGCAGGAATCCGGGGAAGACCTGGGTCTTAAACGTCTGGTTCTGAGTGATGTTACGGATAATACCTGCGGCCAGATCAATTTCCAGCGTATCTGCGTCATTGATCCTATCTATCTCTTCGGACTCAAGAAAAGGCAATCCGATATTGATGGCGTTCCTGAAAAATATCGCGGCGAAGTTCTTGGCCACCACCGCCGCTATCCCGCAACCCTTTACCGCCAAAGGCGCATGCTCGCGCGAAGAGCCGCAACCGAAATTCTTACCGGCGACAATAATATCACCCGCGCTGACCCGGCTGACAAAATCCGGCTGGATGGTCTCCATGCAGTGCCTGCCCAACTCCTTGGCATCAGTAGAAACCAGATATTTTGCCGCGATTATATCGTCGGTATTAACGTCATCACCGAACTTATGAACCTTACCTTTAATTATCATTGAATTAGATTATCTAAATTTCTACCGCCTGATTTCTGCAATCCCTGCATCATCGCGGACATATCCTGCACTTTTATACCAGCGGGAAGTTCAAAAAGGCTGTCGTCAAGCGGCGCATTAACCACAATGTTCTTACAGGACATAGTCATCCCGCTGGCAACAGTCTTTAAAGGAAAATCAATGGTTTTATCGATCCACATCTTTACCGGGGCCCCACCTTTGGCGCACTGATAAATGCCGCACGGCCTGCCGTCAATAGATTCTTCTCCCAACAACTGGCAATCTGCCTTATAGTCCCGCACCTCGGGAACCTGCTGCTTTACCTGATCAACCGGGATCATTATTGCCATGTTCTGGGCGGGAAGATACATAAACGCCTTCTCCCCATCAAATAAAGTAACACTTTTATTTCCGGCCTGATCCATCTCGATGCGGCTTTTGGTGCCCTTGATATAGACTTTTCCCGAAGGGTTCCCCATGCCCGACTGCTCATAGACCATATCGTACTGTATTGAGGAAAAGTCGGCTGCGACACAGGCCCCGATAAAACTTGCCAAAAACACAATAGTGCAGAAACTTCGAATAATCGATTTCATAATTTTCTCCTTATTACCTGCTTTCATCCGGATGCGCGATACGGCCCTTCAGGGCGGAAGCTGCTGCTACTGCCGGATTGGATAAATAAACAAAAGACTTAGGGCTCCCCATTCTTCCGATAAAATTTCTGTTAGTGGTAGCAATACAGGTCTCCCCATCAGTAAGAATGCCGCCGTGGCCGCCAAGGC
>CAYGZJ010000149.1:0-3662 GCA_964354335.1 uncultured Planctomycetales bacterium
TCCCTTTAAGTGATCTATTTCATGCTGCAAAACGCAGGCAAGCACGTTTTCAGCCTCGATCTCAATGTGCTTGCCGTTTTCATCTAAAGCCACAACTTTAACTTTTTTGGCACGCTTTACCTTTATGCAGACCCCGGGAACACTAAGACAACCCTCCTCCAGTGCCAAAGAACCCTCGCGCTTGATAATACGCGGATTGATCAGCTTATAGAGCCCGCTTCCGATGTCGGCAACGATCATATTCTCGTTTACTCCGACCTGAGGTGCGGCTAAACCGATACCTGAGCTCTCATACATCATCTGCGCCATTTTACTGAGCAGATCGCGATGAAAACCGGTTATATGCCTGACTGCTCTGGATTTACGGCGCAAAACATCATCGCCAAGTATCCTAATCCTTAGTGATGTTATTTCTCTCATTGACTTTGATGATTTTCGGAGACAGCTTCTTTGCTTCCTGATCCTCAACAAAAACATAAGATACAATGATGACCTGATCGCCCACACAGGAACCGCGTGCGGCAGGGCCGTTAAGACAGATAATCCCGCTTCCCGGCTTACCCGCTATCGCATATGTCTCAAGCCGATGGCCGTTATTCAGATTAAGCACCTCTACTTTTTCATGTTCCAGTATATCCGCGGCCTGTATCAGCTGCGCGTCAATGGTAATGCTGCCCTCATAGTAGAGATTTGCCTCGGTTACGGTAGCTCTGTGGATTTTAGACTTTAAGATTGTACGTAACATAGCGATCTCCTATTTTAATTCCTTAACGATTGTTTCAGCGAATTCCTTTGCCGCAAACGGCCCGGCTGCGGTAATAATATTGCCGTCCTGCTCCACATCCTTGCCGGTATATCTTGCGCCGCAAGTTTTCAACATCTCTCCCTCAGACTCCCAAACAGTGGCTCTCTTATCCTTTAGCGCTCCTGCCTTTGCCAGGATTGCCGGGGCTATACATATCGCCGCTAAAACTTTCTTATTCTTTAAGGTGTCGGCTATTACCTTGTTGGCCACAGGATCATCGATATAGATAACTGCGCCCGGGCCTCCGATAAAAACAACCGCGTCAAAATCAGCGGAATTTATATCGCTTATCAGCATATCAGTTTTTACGCTAGCACCCAACTTTCCTTTTGCCTGGCCAATTATGGTGGAAGCGACTTTTACCTCTATCCCATTTTTCTCTAAGATCGCTTTTGGCTCTAACAGTTCTTCGTCACGGAAATTCTCCGCAGCAATAATTAAAACCGCCCTCTTTTTCATTGCAGCCTCCTGTGCAAAACCTAAAGAAAACAACCCCGGCAGCAGGCAGAACGCTAAAAATAGCTTGCCATTCTTTAGCATCGCCCTTCTTCCATCAAACGACAGGTTTGTTTTGCGATCATCAGTTCTTCGTTTGTAGGGATCACCAGGACTTTCGGGACTTTTTTCATATTTACGAATAGCCCCTTAGAAGCCCCAAGCCTTATGTCTTTCTGGTTTTCGCCTATACCGGCGGTAAAAATAACCGCGTCGCATCCCTGCATAACCGCCATATAAGCGCCGATATACTTCTTAATACGATAGATAAACATCTCTATGGCAAGCCTTGCCCTTCTGTTCCCTTTTCTCGCGTTGCTTTCCAGGATACGCATGTCATTGCTTAGGCCGGAAACGCCTTTTAAACCGCTTGATTTATTTAAAAGCGCATCCATTTCGTGAATTGCCATCTTCTTTTTGCCCATGATATAAGTTACCAGCGCCGGATCGATATCTCCGCAGCGGGTCCCCATCAATAATCCCTCCAGAGGAGTAAACCCCATACTCGTATCCACAGATCTTCCTTTGTCAACTGCGCTGATACTACAGCCGTTTCCCAGATGACAGGTGATCAATTTTAATTTTTTCAGAGGTTTCTTAAGGATACGCGCGGCCTCATGCGCCACATACTCATGGCTTGTTCCGTGAAAACCGTACTTACGGATACCGTAACGTTTATAATATTCAAACGGAAGGCCGTACATATAAGCGTAATCGGGGATAGTCTGATGGAAAGCGGTATCGAACACAGCGACCTGCCTTACGCCGGGAAGAAGCTTTTTACAAGCCAATATTCCCTCAAGATTCGCCGGGTTATGCAGGGGCGCTATGGCAGAGCACTGCCTGATCTTTCTGATCACAGAGCTGTCAATCACAACCGGCTTTCTGAATTTCTCAGCGCCGTGAACAACGCGGTGCCCCACGGCATCCACCCCGTCAACTTTACTCAAAATCTGCTTTAAACCGGTATAGTGGTCATGAATCGGCGAGCCCATTTCTGCGATATGCTCTATTGTTCCTTTAGAAATAAGCAATTCAAGCGGCATACGGAAAAGCTTATATTTTATAGAGGAGCTTCCACAATTAATGACCAGGATCTTCATTTCTATTGGGCCCTTATCGCTGTGACCGCGACACAATCTACGACATCTTCAACGGAACAGCCGCGCGAAAGGTCACTGCACGGTTTTTTTAAACCCAGCATTATCGGTCCGACTGCGCGTGCACCGGACATGCGTTCCGTCAATTTATAGCCGATGTTTCCTGCTTCCAGATTAGGGAACACCAGAATATTAGCTTTGCCTCCCACCGGGCTATCGGGATACTTTATCCTTGCCACCTCCGGCACAATCGCCGCGTCTACCTGCATTTCCCCATCGGCAAGGGTTCCCGGGGCCATTTCTTCCAAAAGTTGCAAGGCCTCGGCTATTTTCTCAGCTGATTTGGTTTTTGCCGATCCTTTAGTAGAATAACTTAAAAATGCTATGCGAGGCGTAAGTCCCAAGACCTTAATCGCAAATTCTGCAGCGGAGAGCGCAATACAGGCAAGCTGCCTGCCATTAGGTTCAGGAATGACTCCGCAATCTCCGAAAACAAACGTACCGTTATCCCCGTACGGACAGTTCGGCACATCCATGATAAAACAGCTGGAGGCGATGGTTATCCGTTCGTCAATACCAAAACAACGCATAGAGGCACGCACCATATCAGGCGTAGTATGGCTTGCTCCCGCGACTAATCCGTCAAACTTGCCCTCGGAAGTCATCATCGCGGACACATAGAGCGTATCTTCAAATAACTTCTTAACGTTCTCAAGGTCCATATCTTTAGCCCTGTGAGATTCAAAGAACAACTGGATATAGCGCTCCCGGTCATTTTTATCGACCATCTCAGGGGTAAAAAGAACTGGCTTTGCAACCCCCTCTTTCTGGATGATCTTAACCGCTTCCACAACGCGCTCATCGTCATATTCCGGAAGCACGATTGTCTTCATTGATTTTCTTGCCTTATTGCGGATCTTCTCAATTGCGTTCATGTTTACATCCCCTTGGAAATTTTGTCTAAGTCTACATAATCTTTGATTAACTTAATTACCGCGCTTATTTTGGCCGTATCATGAGGCCTGATCTTTACTGTCATATCATGGATTGCAGTAGCCACATCATAGGTGTCTGCTTCAGCCAACAGAACCGGTATCTGCGCCTTAACCAGAAGATTCATAATCGGCTGCTCCGGCGTGATACCGCCTGATAAAACAATACCGCAGACCTTGAGCTTTTTTTCATCTGTTTCACGAAAACATCCCAATGCCGTCATAATCATATCTTCCCGGTCACCCGGAGTAATCATCAGGCTATCATCA
>CAYGZJ010000150.1:0-3649 GCA_964354335.1 uncultured Planctomycetales bacterium
GTTGTATCCGATCACCAGGAATGTCTGTAAACAGTTGCTTCCGGTTTACGACAAGCCGATGATTTATTATCCACTTTCGACATTGATGCTTGGAGGGATAAGGGATATATTGATCATCTCAACACCTACCGCATTGCCGCAATTTAAGGATCTGCTGGGGGATGGTTCATCTCTGGGATTGCGTATTTCATATGCCCAGCAGGCAAGGCCCAAAGGGATTGCCGAAAGCTTTATTATCGGGGAGCAATTCATCGGTAATGATAAAGTCTGTCTTATCCTCGGAGACAATATCTTTTACGGAAGCGAGCTTATCCGTAAGCTTAAAGAGGCTTCGGCTATCCGGCAGGGAGCAACCGTCTTTGGATACTATATCAACAAGCCGCATCATTATGGCGTTCTCGGGTTTGACAAAAAAGGAAAAATTATCTCACTGACTGAAAAGCCCAAGAAACCGGCATCGAACTGGGTGGTCACGGGATTGTATTTTTATGATAATAGCGTGGTAAAAATAGCTAAGAATCTTAAGCCGTCAAGCCGCGGAGAGTTAGAAGTAACTGACGTCAATAAAGAATACTTAAAAAGAAAGAAACTGAATGTGATTACATTGGGCCGCGGGTTTGCCTGGCTGGATACAGGTAACTGTGATTCTCTGGTCGATGCCTCAGTTTTTATTAAGACAGTAGAAGAGAGGCAAGGATTAAAGATTGGCTGCATCGAAGAGATCGCCTATAACCGCGGCTACATCAGCGCAAAGCAGGTATCAAAGTTAGCCGGCTCCATTCCGACAAGCTACGGTAATTATCTTAAGGGTATTATAAATAAATGAGGGAAGAAGTTTTGGTTCTGGGAAACGGGTTCTTTGGAAACAGAATTCAGCAGGCGATGTCTTGCAAGGTTTACGGAGGCAGAATTTCTTCTTTTAGCCAGGCCCAAAGCTTAGCTAAGAAATATAAACCTTCGCTTATCATCAACTGTATCGGCCACACAGGTATTAACGTTGATGATTGCGAGCTGGATAAAGACAAGACGTTGCTGGCGAATTGTTTTCTGCCGGTTATTTTGGCTGAAGTCGCTTTACGCAATAATATCAGGCTTGTGCATATTTCAAGCGGCTGTATTTATCACTACAACCATTTAAAAGATAAGCCGATAGATGAAGATAGGGCTCCTGATTTTTTTGATCTTTTTTATAGTCGGACCAAGATCTATGCTGAGCAGGCATTGCAGGCGCTATCGTCTAAGTATCCTATTTTGATACTGAGGCCGCGTGTACCGCTTGATGATATTCCGCACCCGCGGAATCTGTTAACGAAGTTGTTGACCTTTAATAGGATCATAGATATTCCCGCCTCTGTGACCTATGTGCCGGATTTTATCCGGGCAATGAAGCATTTGATTAAGATCAAAGCAACGGGGATTTATAATGTTGTAAACAGCGGTAGACTACGCTACACGGAGTTATTGGACATATATAAAAAATACGATCAGGATTTTAAGTACCGCAAGGTCAATTTTAATAAATTGGGATTAGTCAGGACCAATGTGGTTCTATCAAACCGTAAATTAAAAAATTCCGGTTTTCTGATGCCGGATATTCATGAGGTACTCGAGGGATGCGTAAAAAACTATCTTGCCTATTAGTAACGGGAGGCGCGGGATTTATCGGAAGTGCGTTTGTAAGGCTTGCGCTTAAGAAGGGCTACCGGATCGTTATCTTAGATAAGCTTACTTATGCCGCGGACCGCGGCCGCCTTGCTGAAGTAAAAAATAAATGCGTATTCTTAAAAGGCGATATCTGCGATAAGAAGATTGTTGAGGCGGTATTCAAAAAGTATCGCCCTCAAACAGTGGTGCACTTTGCCGCGGAAACCCATGTTGACCGGAGTATCCGCGATGCCAGCGCTTTTTTGCAGACAAATATTATCGGGACTCAGGTCTTGCTTGATGCAGCGCGGAAGTATCCGCTTAAGCGCTTTATACACATATCCACTGATGAGGTATACGGCGAAATCGCCAAAGGCGAGTTTACGGAAAGTTCTCCCTTGCAGCCGAATAGCCCATATGCTGCCTCTAAAGCAGCGGGGGATTTGTTGATTAAATCTTACGCTAGAACTTATAACTTTCCGGCGATTATCGTGCGACCATGCAATAATTACGGCATTTGGCAGTATCCGGAGAAGCTTATTTCCTTATCCATCTTAAAGATATTTCGCAATGAAAAGATCCCGATTTACGGAAAAGGTCTCAATGTCCGCGAATGGCTTTATGTCGAAGATTGCGCACAGGGAATTCTGGAGATAGTAAATAAAGGCAAGATCGGCGAAGTCTATAACTTAGGCAGCAATGAAGAGCGCCAGAATATCGATGTAATCAAGAAGCTTTTATATACTGTGGGTGTTTCAAGAAGTCTGATTGAGTTTGTCAAAGATAGGCCTGGGCATGATATCAGGTATAAATTAAGCGCCAAAAAAGTTTTAAGGGATATCGGATGGAAACCAAGAATTAACCTGGAGGATGGCCTGCGACTGACCGTTGCCTGGAGCAGAAAGAACAGAAACTGGCTCTTGAGCAAATGGAAGGAAATCGCGCCATTATATAAATAATGTGGTTTTTTATCGGAACATCGGCAGCCTGCCTGACAATGCTTGCGCTTCTGCCGCAGATAATCAAAGTATTAAAGACTAAATCGGTAAAAGATGTCAGCGTGATCATGCTTTATCAGTTTGGTATTGGTATCGCTTTGTGGATGATTTACGGTATACATCTTAGAGACATCATCATTATCGGAGCAAACGCTATTTCATTGGCAAGCGTAATTGTCTCAATTGTTCTGTATTATCGATACAGAGAAAGAACATAACCCGCCTGTGGGGTAAGCCCCTTCCTAAAAGGTTAGGAAGGGCTACCCCTGTGGGGTAATACGCCCGAAAGTAAATCTAGGGCTCATTAGGAGAGAAAATGTCGGTTGTTATAGTCAGCGGCTCATGTGGATTGATCGGTTCCGAAACAGTGAGTTTTTTCTGTGATAAGGGATTTGATGTCGTAGGAATTGACAATAATATGCGCAAATTCTTCTTTGGCGAGGACGGATCAGTCATCTGGAACCAAAGGCGCCTGCAGAAGAAATACAAGAACTATAAACATAATGCTTTGGATATCCGTGATGAGGCCAGGATTTCCCGCCTCTTTGCTAAATATGCCAAAGATATTGTCCTGATTGTGCATGCGGCAGCCCAACCTTCACATGATTGGGCAGCGCGGGATCCTAAAATTGATTTCACGGTTAACGCCAACGGTACGCTGGTCTTGCTTGAAGCTTTTCGTAAATTCTGCCCGCAAGCCGTATTTATCTTTACCTCGACTAATAAAGTTTACGGCGACCGGCCAAATTATCTTCCTTTGGTCGAGCTTGATAAAAGATACGAATTGCCCAAGGAGCACCAGTACTATAAGGGTATTGATGAGAGTATGAGTATTGATAATTGCCTGCATAGCCTTTTTGGCGCCTCAAAGGCTGCGGCAGATATTTTGGTACAGGAATACGGCAAGTACTTTGGGCTTAAGACCGGCACTTTCCGTGGAGGCTGCCTTACCGGACCGACGCATTCCGGAGCTCAACTGCACGGTTTTCTTTCTTATCTGGTAAAGT
>CAYGZJ010000151.1:0-3576 GCA_964354335.1 uncultured Planctomycetales bacterium
CACCGGATCTAGACGCGTTTAATTAATTCGCTTAAACAAAGATAGTACACCTTTCAATCAGGGGGCTGCTTTCTGCGGAAGAAAAGGGGGCTTAAAAAGCCCCCTTTTTGTTTCCCCATATACTCCAGCCAGTTACAGCAAAAACAAATAGTTCTTAATTGTAATATTTATAACATACTGATAATAATGGAGTTACATTATTTTCTGCTATGTCAATATATACATATATCCATCACTATACTGTTAATAAGCAACACCCATGTATACCTATGTTAAAGAATGTTAAGATTTTCCTTGACAAATTGCAGATATTTTATATAATTAAATCACCATGGAAAAAAAGAATAGATTAGGATTTTTAATTTTTGTGACCCTCTCATGCGCATTATTTTTTTACAGCGGGATTGCCAGCGGTATTGACGAGGCTCCGTCTGATTTTACCCTGGCCTACGGCTGGGGCGCAACGCATGCAGAATGGGGGCGATACCTTCTTGAGATACATCCGCAAGGCGGAGTTGATTTATATATCGGCTCCCGGCGTTACCATGATAAGAACGGGCCAGGACCGGAGAATTGGGCAGCGCATAAACAGTTTATTTTTGCAAAAAGCGAATTATCTGAAATCTTCAAGGAGATAAAGAAGAACCGTTTCTATAGCTTAAAGGATTCATACCGTAATGAGAAGATCATGGATGGCTCAAGCCTATACTTAAGCGTTCTGGCAGACGGTAAGGCAAAGTCAGTTACGGTAATGAATACTACAGTCAAGGGTGTGGGCGAAATAATCGAGAAGATCTTTAAGATCCTTGATGCAAAGGACCCGAACTGGAGAAACGCGTTAAATGAATATTAACGCCATGGCTAACGGACCAGGACTGATGACAATCGATGATCTGGCGGCGTATCTTAAAGTGACGCGGCGGACCATCTACGATTGGCTTAAGCAAAACAAGATCCCGGCAATAAAACTGGTCGGTCAGTGGCGTTTTAAAAAAGATAAAATTGATGCCTGGTTAGAGAATAGTTCCTTACATTAAAAAGGAGAGGCGCATGTATTTTAAAAAATTAGAATTAATAGGATTCAAGTCTTTTGCCGATAAAACCACCCTGCATTTTGAGCCGGGAATCGCCGCGGTTGTCGGGCCGAACGGCTGCGGAAAGTCGAATGTCTTTGATTCCATCCGCTGGGTCCTGGGAGAGCAGTCTGCCAAGAGCCTGCGCGGCTCGGATATGCAGGATGTTATTTTTAACGGAACTGATAGCCGCGAATCCGTGGGTATGGCTGAGGTCACCCTTACCTTTGATAATTCAGCGCGTTTCTTTAACTTTGACCATAATGAGGTCGCGGTTACCCGCAGGCTCTTCAGGTCAGGGGAGAGCGAATACCTTCTGAATAAGACCCCGGTCCGCCTGAAGGATATCCTGGATCTGTTGATGGGTACCGGTGTGGGAGCGGAAAGCTATTCCATCGTAGCACAGGGAAAAATCGACATGGTCTTAAGTTCAAAGCCCGAGGACAGGCGGGTTGTTTTTGATGAGGCCTCCGGGATCACCAAATACAAATCGCAGAAACGCGAGACGATGCGTAAGCTCGAGGATGCGGAGCAGAACTTATTGCGTGTTAACGATATTATCATTGAGGTAAAGCGCCAGATCGGAAGCCTTGAGCGTCAGGCCAACAAAGCGCGTAAATATAAAGAGGCATTCGAAGAGCTTAAAGTAAAAGAGGTTCAGTATGCCACTTTACAGAAAAGAGAGCTTATCCATCAGAAAAATGAAATCATCGATCAATTAAAGCAACTGGAGGTCAGAGAGTCCGAGCTGCTTGACGCAGTGCGCCAGCAGGAGGAGAAGATCAGTAATCGCCAGACAGAATTAAAGACCCTGGAAGACAGCATCATGGCAGCAAAGAACCAGATAATGCAGTTGGAAAATCAGATTGTCAGAAACAAAGAACACGTTGAGTTCAATAATAAACGCCTGATCGAGCTGGAGGAAAATAAAAAGTATTTAGAACAGCAGGTGGAGCAGGTGCGCAGCAAGCTTAGCGTTAACGAAGAGAAGCTTTTACGGGTCAGGCAGGAATATGATGGACTAAGACAGGTCATTGAGGAGAAGTCCGCTCTTCTAAAGCAGAAAGAAGAGTTGATCAGCAGCTTAGCATCCAATATCAAGCATTCACTTGACGCTATTGCCAAGACCAAGAAGCAGATCCTTGATCTGGTCACCCAGATCGCTAATGTAAAAAACGAGATCGCTGATTTTACTTCAAAGCAGCAGATATATCTGGCCAGGAAAAAAAGGTTGGATGTCGAGAAGGCCAAGGTTTATGAGGAGCGGGTGATTACCGAAGAAAACTTAAACTCCATCATTAAAGAGGTGGAAAGTATCAAAGAGGGGATCACGCAGATAAATATCAATATTGAAGGAGTGAAGAGTCAGGCCGAACAGGAGAATGCCGCGCTGTCTGCGATCAATACCAATATATCGGACCTGGAAAAGCAGCGCTTCACTCTGGAGTCGCATAAGGAATTTCTGGAAAAGCTAAAGACCAAATACGAAGACATAGGCGAGTCCATGAACGCGGTGATCTACCTGGACAGGCTGCCGACAGAAAACACCAGCGGCCTGGTGGTTAAGATCAAGGATTGCGTCAAGTTAAGTGACGAGGATAGGGCATATTTTAATTCGGCCAGTTTTAAGATCTCGGGCGAGGCAAAGCCTATAGAACTGGATACTTTAAAGATCGAGGAAAAAATCGCCAATCTGATACAGCAGATCGAGGCGCTAAAGAGCGACCGGCAGATAAAGCAGTCCAGTATTGAGGATCTAGAGAAAAGCATGGCCGGACTGCAGCAGGAACTGCGCAGCCAGGAGATCGCCCTGGCTAATAAAGAGACTTCCCGCACTACAGTACTTGAGCAGTTTAATAAGATCAAAGAGGAAGAAGACCTGATTGTGATGGAACTTTCTGATGTCGCCAAAGAGGTCTCGGTGCTGGAATCCAATATCGCTACCTGTCAGGAAAAGCTAGCTCATTTAAATAGCGAGCATCGACTTGCCGAGGATGCCATTGTTCAGGAAGAGGAGAATATCTCCAAGAACAGCAAGCTGCGCGAGGAAGTGCTGGTGGTGATCACCCAGACTAAGACTGAGCTAGATTCCCTTACCAAGCGCATTGTTTCCGATGAACAGACATTAAGGCTCCTTGAGGATACCTATCGCATTGACAAAGAGAGCCTGGAAAATGTCGAGAAACAGATCACTGAAGCTCAAGGCAGGAAGCAAATACTGGAGCAGGAAATTGTTGATTGTGAAAATAAGGTAAGCCAGGCCAGCGTGGAAACAGAAAAACAAAATATAGTGCTTGCGGAGTTTGAGACAAAGTACGCGCAGGCTTCCGAGGGGGCAAGTGATGTCATTGCCAAGATCGAGGCTGACCGTAAAGAAGTTGATGATATAAAAACGAAATTATACGAACTGCAGATGGGCAGTAAAGATATCGACTACAAATTCTCTAGCATCCAGGAGCGGATGCTGCAGGCATACAAGATCGACCTGGATAGCCTGACTGAC
>CAYGZJ010000152.1:0-3514 GCA_964354335.1 uncultured Planctomycetales bacterium
CCCCAAGGCGCGGTGCCTATACAAATATAGTTCGTACGATCTTATAGACGCACCGATAGTTTAGTCGTAGAAAGAGGCGGTCCAGCAGTTTACGCATGGGACCTGCCTCTCCGTAAATGAGGCCACAACTTACGCGACCAAAGGGAGCGTAAGTTGTTTGGCCGAATTTATCCCGAAGCCTGCGAACGCAATTTCTAAGAAATTGCGGAGCGTTTAGGCGAGGGAAAAATCAAAGGAGGTGCCTCATATTTATCTCACAGATAAATCGCAAAGCACCTCCTTTTTATTAGGCAAGGTAAATCAAGGCATCACAAGGCAGGCAAAAGAAGAAAAAGTGGTAATTGGTGCTGGAAGCAGTGGAGAGGGATGAGGAAGTGATGAATAAGAAACAATTGATGATTGTTTGTGGGGTTTTGATATATATTGCTATATATTTAATAGCAAATCCAATTTTGGAGAAAGAGTTAGCAATGCATTCAGGGCAACTATGGACGGAGCTTCCGACAATATTAAGATTTAAGGTGCAGAGCGTAAGGAATATGGCGTTTTTGTTTCTTCCTATGTTAGTTATCGCTGGGTTTCTATTCTATGCCTTAAGAGATAGAAAAAATATTATAGTAGAATCCAAGGAGGATAAGAAACGCAGAATTAAGAAATTCATATTAAGGGAAGCGTTAATTTTAATTGCTAGTTTAATAATTTCAGTATTTAGCATTCTTTTCGCTATATCAATATGTGACTCACCTAATTTTATTAGAGATTATCGTATATTTGCATATATATTTTATTGGTCAGGAGTAGTGCTTACTTTTAATTATTTTATCTATTTACTTATACGCTTTGTCCTTTGGTTAATTAAGGACGCAAAGTTAAGGAGCAACCTAAGTAATGGCACTCTATCAGAAAGACGGTAACTGGTTCATAGATTACTACGCTGACGGTAAACTCAACTTTCTTGAGGGAGCAATTCAAATGGTTTTTACTGACGAAAAAAAGTGATAGAAAAAGTGGTTTTGGCGGTAAAGAATTGGCAAAGGAAAAGGAGTAGATTAAATGGCAAAATATATTTTATTTATTGCGTCTTGTTTATTTATTCTGGTTTTATCCGGATGCGCTAGTACTTCCCCGGTAGTTAAGACTTCAAGCGGAAACTATAATGTAATCGGGTACGGTTCGACGAATCAGCAGTCAAGGAACGGGGCTCTCAATGCCGCAACCAGGCAATGCAGAAAAGCCAATAAGCAAGTGGTGGTTGTTAAAGAGGAGACGCGCTATAAAGGATTAATAAGCGCTGAGGTAAATAGGGCTGTTAAAATAGCCAGCAGTGCTGCCAAGGCAGCAGGAAAAACAGAGGCCTCTCAAACCCTTAAAGATGCCTCTACTGATGATAGCTATGAGACAGAAGTAAGTTTTGTTTGTGAATAAAACCGGAAAAACATACAAGGGAATGATAAGTAAAGCTTAAGCCTTGTTTCTTGACAATGGCAGTATAAGCGTTAAAATAAAGGTGAAAGGATCTCGGTTTATTTATATAAAATCAGGGAGGCGTTAATGAAGAGGCTGATTCTTCTCTTAGTGATAGTTTTTGTATTTTCCGGTTGCGTCAAGAAACAGGATAACGCTAAGCAAGCTGCTGTTAAGGATACTACAACGGCACCCATTGTTCAGGAGACGGTAGTTGAGCAAATAGAGGTAGTCAAGCCAGAAACCAATATTCCTGATAAATCTTTTATAAGCCAAGTTGAAAGAGACGAGGTGTTCACAGCAGGGAGCGGATGGGGTTTTTCAGTCTTTGACCCGCAGACAAAAGTGGTCAAATATTACACTTATAATGGAAATTTTCTAGGAAGCCAGAAACGCTAACAAAGGAGGGTGCTATGTTTACGGGTTTAGTCGGTCTGGTAATCTTAGTTCTGGATATCATTGCCATCGTTGACTTGTTTAAGAGCGCCAAGGATATGGGCAAAAAGGTCCTTTGGCTCATTTTGATACTGATCCTTCCCTTGGTAGGTATGATCCTTTATTTTCTGCTCGGCAGAAAGAAATAGTCATTGTAAGTCAGATAACGAAAAGGAGCGTTAAATGCAGCAGGTATTAAATACTGTCTATACATATATCGTTCAGTACGGTTTCAATGTGGTTTTCGCGCTGCTTATTTTGGTTATCGGCCGTTGGGTCGCGCGCATTATCGCCAAAATCATTGAAAAAGCGATGCTAAGAAGCAAGGTCAACAAGACTCTCGCTGTCTTTACCAAAAATATCGCTTATTTCGGTATTCTGATATTCGTGATACTCGCGGCGCTCAATAAGATAGGCATAGAGACAACTTCTTTTATCGCTATCATCGGTGCCGCCGGTTTAGCGGTAGGTTTGGCCCTGCAGGGGTCTCTGGCGAATTTCGCCGCAGGCGTAATGCTGGTTGTCTTTCAGCCTTTTCAGGTCGGTGATTATGTCGAGGCAGGAGGAGCAGCAGGAACGGTTGATGAAATCCAGATATTCAGCACGGTTATGACTACTTCGGATAAGAAGAAGGTCATTGTCCCGAATGCAAAGATAACGTCTGATAAGATAGTAATTCATAATCCTAAAGCATAAAGGATTGTTATTGGGCGATTTAGAGGGCGTCCCCGGATTTAAGAGGACGCCCTTTTTATTACTGGAGACAATAAAAGCATTGCTTTTTATAGGGTAATTTATATAATCTAAGTATAGGTACTGACCTTAACATTAAGGAGAGCTCATGGATAAAGAGAGAATCGATATAGAAAATGAGATCCTGGATAAGCTGACCGGTAAATTGCTTCTTTTGCAGGATCAGACACAGAAGCGCGAAGTCATCTTTCAGGCGTTCTTAGAGGTGTATAATTCTGCCCGCGGAGTCAAATTCTTAAGAAAATCAAAGGGTATAGAGCTGGAGGCGTTTTTCAGTCAGTTTCTTTCCTACGGCGTAATCGATGATTTCTTAAAAGACCCTGATGTGGAAGATATCATGGTCAACTATCTTTCCCCGATTTACGTGCATAAGACAAAGCACGGCCTGGTAAAGACCGATAAGCAGTTTTCCGGCCGTGAGGAATTAGACCTTTTTATCAAGAAGCTGATCATATTTTCGGGAAGAAAAGAGATCAGAAAAATAAATAATGTTGAGCTTTCGGATATAAAGGGAAGGGCCAATATCGTTTATTCTCCTTTCGGCCCTCAGATCACCATTACGCGCGCAAAAGAGAAGCCATTAAGCATAATCGAGTTGATAGAGAACGGCACCTTAAATCCGCAACTTGCTGCGCAATTCTGGCTCTATGTAGAAGGGTTGGGGATCAAGCCGGCGAATATTATTATTTCGGGAGGCCCGGGCACCGGCAAGTCCACGCTGTTAAACGCGTTTTTTAGCTTTGTTCCTTCAATTGACCGTATCGTGGTCATTGAAGATACGCTGGAGTTAAACACCGATTACGAGGAGAACTGTTCACGCCTGGAGAGTGACGAGGAGACTTCCCTTGAAGACTTGGTAAAG
>CAYGZJ010000153.1:0-3505 GCA_964354335.1 uncultured Planctomycetales bacterium
ATTTTGACTGGGATTCGCGCTCATTGATAGTCAGTATAAATGCCTCTTCCAGGGTTTTGACGTTACGCTCATTTTTGATCTTTGCCGGATCATCGCATCTTAAGATCTTTCCTTTATGTATCAAAGCTACCCTGCCGCAGCGCTCTGCCTCGTCCAGGTATGATGTGGAAATAAAAATGGTGACCTTTTCTTTTAGAAGCTGGTAGAGTATTTTCCAAAAGTCCCGGCGCGAAACCGGATCAACGCCGTTAGTCGGTTCATCCAGGAAAAGCACGCGCGGCGTGTGTATTAGAGCGCAGGCAAGCCCGAGCTTCTGCTTCATGCCTCCGGAAAGCTTTCCGGCAAGCCTGGTTTTAAAAGGGGTAAGATTTGAAAAGCCTAAGAGTTCATCGATCTTAGCCTGCCTTTCTTTTCCTGAGACACAATAGACATCCGCGTAAAAATTTATATTCTCCATCACGGTCAGGTCTTCGTATAACCCGAAGCGCTGAGACATATAGGCGATATTTTCTTTAAGGGGCTCGGCATCTTTGACGATATGCTTATCCACCACCCAGCCCTCTCCCTGCGTCGGCTCAAGAATCCCCGTCAAAAGACGCATAGTCGTGGTCTTTCCCGCTCCGTCAGGCCCGACTAATCCAAAGATCTCCCCTTCTTCGATTGCAAGATTAAGATTATCGACGGCGGTGAGGCTGCCGAATTTTCTGGTAAGATTGACTGTCTTTATGGCAAGCATGATTACTCGAGTAAAATATAGGCGTCTGCGGGCATGCCGGGCTTAAGCTCAAGTGAGGAATTATCCACCCTGACCTTGATCCGGTAGACCAGCTTCACGCGTTCCTCGGTAGTCTGGATGAACTTAGGAGTGAATTCCGCTTCGCTGGAAATAAACGATACCCATCCGTTATAGGCCTTATTAGGAAAAGTATCCGTCTTGATCTCTGCCTTCTGGTTAAGCTTGACCCTTCCCAAATCCCTCTCGTTGATGTAGGCGGTGACCCAGAGATTATTCAGGTCGACTACGGTAAAAACCGGGGCGCCGATCTGTACCACCTCTCCTGCCAGTGCGCTTTTCACAAGGATATAGCTGTTGATGGGAGTAGCAAGATCAGCAAATCCTAAGCGCGTGACCGCAAGATCTAAAGAAGCCTTGAGCGCTTCGATGTTCGCCGTATCAGCATCCATCTGCGTTTTTGCGGCGTCACGCTTCTGCGCCGGGATGGAGCCGGCCTTTAACAGGTTTTCAGCGCGGTCATAATCGATCTTATCAAGGCTGTATTGGTATTGCGTCGCCTGCAACTGGCCCTGCGCCTGGTCGCGGATCTTGGTCAGCTCATCCGTCTCAAGGCGCGCCACTATATCGCCTTCCTTAACCACTGAACCCTCATCAACCAGAAGCTCTTTTATCTTTCCGGCTACGCGGAAGGACAAGCGCACTTCATCCCCCTCTATATTGCCGGAGACTTTTACCGATTTCTCAAGTATCTTCTTTTTTACGTTGGAATATAAAAATACGCCCAACCCCACGGCTGCTGCAACCGCCAGTATGACAATAAGCTTACTCTTTTTCTTCATTCTTTACCTCCGTAAAAGAACTTTTTCCCCTTGTGCGGTCTAAGAAAGCCTCCGCCATCAGATAATCGTATTTAGCCTGACAAAGATTCTGCTCTACCTGGGCCAGTGATGTCTGGGAATCCAAAACATCCAGATTCGTTCCCACTCCGTTATCGTAACTGACAATGGAAATCCTGAGCGCCTCTTTGGCCTCTCCGACATTATCGACCTGAGATTTGATGATGGCCTCGGACTGCTTAAGGTCAAGGCACGCCCTGCGGATATCTACGGCGATCTGGTCGGAAACATTGAGTTTCTCAAGTATCGCCTGCTTGTATTTAGCTTTTGCCTCATCCACCTTGGCTTTACTGGACCAGGCGTCAAAAATGGGCATAGTCACCGAAACCCCGGCCTGCCAGTTACTATGACGGTTATTGATCATATCCGCCCAATCATTGGAATTGTACGCGTAGGTGCCGGAGGCCTTTATCTGCGGCCGCCATCCGGCTTTTGCCATCTGAATAGACCACTTATTGATATCTACGCCCAGGGACTTAAGAATCATTTCCGGCTGATTCAGGTACGCTTCTTTTAAGAATTCTTTCTCATTAATCTTGATGCGGGAGTAACGCAGCTTATCGTGGACCCTTATTCTATCATCCATCTTAAAGCCCAGAAGCTTCTTTAAATCAGCCATGATCAGGTAAATGGAATTTTTTGCCTTTACCAGTTCCGGTATCTGCTTTGACACGGAAACCTTCGATTGCAACAGGTCAAAACGCGAAGCTGTTCCCTGCTCATACATATGCTGCACATCTTTATAATGCGCCTGCGCCTGGTCAACCAGGTCCTGCGCAATGCGTTTTGTCTCGTAAGCAAGCAGCAGCCCGTAATAAAGGCGCTTTGCCTCGAACTCTATATCAAGTTTCTTGGCCATAAGCGTCACCTCGCTGGTATTAAGACCTAGAAGCGACTGCTTATAGTTTGCGATATTAGCGCCTCCGTTATAGACAGTCTGATTGACGGTCGCGGAAACCTGGTTATCGTTTTTGTATCCGGTAAGTATCCCGGGATCTTTTTTCGGCGTTCCGGACACCGGATACGTAAGCACTGCCCCGTTATGCGTATAGCCGGCCCCGACGCTCAAAGTCGGAAGGAATTCGCTTCGCGCCCCGACAATTTTTGCCCGGGAGACATCTACATCTTTCTGCTGTATCTGGATATCTTTATTGTTCTGATAAGCGGTAGCGATGGCCTTGCCCAAGGTTAAGTTTACTACTTTATCGGGATCCTGCTGGGCGCAAATGCCGGTAGGCAGCGTCAAAATTAAGCCGAACAATATATAAAGGATTCTTCTACGCATATTCTTTATCCAATCAGATCGTTTATTTTTACATCCAGTGAGCGCGCTATTTTTATCAATGTATTTATTGTAGGATTCGGACTCTTCCCCGACTCCACCTTGACTATAGTATTAAGGGACAGATCCGCAAGCTTGGAAAGCCGGTCCTGCGATATCCCCTTCTTGATCCTCAAGTTTCTGATATTTCTGCTAATCATAGACTATAATAGTTGTATTTTAGGACTACTATTATAATAGTATAGAAAATCCGGCAAAAGTCAAGCAAAATCTGCCTAAAGGGCGATAGTTATATAGCTTTGATGATCTAAGAAAATCGGTTAGCTTGCTGCGGAAGAAACTGTTGGCGAGGAACCGTTATTCATCTCCTTAAAAACAGGGTCAAAATTCTCCGGCTTTACAAAGTGGCTGATTACTTTGATAAATGGGTTGATCAGGGGATTGCGGTGCTTTATATAAAAATAGAGCCGGATAAAATCAAAACCCAGCCTTCTTTTCGGCTCATAGGTGGTCACCCCCATTTCATACGTCTTTACACCATGCGCGATGCACCACTTCAGCAGGTCACGGAAGCGGATAAAGTAGAGATTG
>CAYGZJ010000154.1:0-3469 GCA_964354335.1 uncultured Planctomycetales bacterium
AAAGGATCAAGGCGGTGATGGAGGAGATCAAGCGCTCTCAGGATGTCATTATCTTCATTGATGAGCTGCATACCTTAGTCGGCGCAGGCGCAGCGGAAGGCGCGATCGATGCCTCAAATATTCTAAAGCCGTCTTTGGCGCGCGGAGAGATGCAGTGTATCGGCGCAACCACCATGGATGAATACCGTAAGTATATCGAAAAGGACGCGGCCCTTGAGCGGCGCTTTCAGACCATCATGGTCGAGCCTCCGTCAGTCGACCAGACTATTGAGATCTTAAAAGGTTTGCGGGATAAGTACGAAGCGCATCACCGCGTGAACTTCCGCGATGATGCTTTAGAGGCAGCGGCGAAATTATCCGACCGTTATATTTCGGGCAGGTTCCTGCCGGATAAAGCGATCGATCTTATCGATGAGGCAGGTTCGCGCGCGCGGCTGAATGTGCTCATTGTCCCCCCTGATATCAAAAATATGGAGCAGAAGGTCGAGACATTGCGTAAAGAAAAAGAGGGTTTTATCAAGAGTCAGGATTTTGAGAAGGCGGCGTCTTTACGTGATCAGGAGCGCAGTGCGCGCCAGGAACTGGAGCGGTTTAATCGGGAATGGTCTCAGGCAAAGGATAAGATGCGGCCTGAGGTAGGAGAGGAAGAGATCGCCAAGATCGTTTCGCAATGGACCGGCATCCCGCTCATCAGGCTTGAGGAAAAGGAAAGCGAAAAACTGCTTAAGATAGAGGAAGAGCTGCACAGGCGCGTGGTCGGACAGGAGGAAGCGATTTCCACGATCGCGCACGCAGTCAGGCGTTCGCGCGCAGGGATCAAGGATCCGCGCCGGCCCATCGGTTCATTTATTTTCTTAGGCCCTACCGGCGTAGGTAAAACGCTTCTTGCCCGCGCCCTGGCCGAATTTATGTTCGGCGATGAAGACGCGCTTATCCAGCTGGATATGTCTGAATATATGGAAAAGTTCAATGTCTCCCGCCTTATCGGAGCTCCTCCCGGATACGTCGGATACGAGGAGGGCGGTCAGCTTACTGAAAAAGTAAGGCGCAGGCCGTATTCGGTGATCTTGCTGGATGAGATCGAAAAGGCGCATCCGGATGTGTTTAACCTGCTTTTGCAGGTTTTTGAAGAAGGCCGGCTCACCGATAGCTTCGGAAGAAAAGTCGATTTCCGCAACACCGTAATCATTATGACCTCCAATGTCGGAGCCGAAACAATCCGCAAGACCAGCTCTTTGGGCTTTAAAGCCCAGAAGGAAGAGATCACTTATAGTGAGATGAAAGAGCGTCTTCTTGAAGAAGTAAAGAAGACCTTTAAACCGGAGTTTTTGAACCGTATCGACGATATCATCGTATTCAGGCCGCTGGTTAAGGATGACCTGGTGCGCATCATTGATATCGAGGTCGGCTATGTCATCGGGCGTTTGCGCGAACAGAATATCATCATGGAAGTAAGCCAGGAGGCAAAAGATCTTCTCATCGAGAAGGGATTTGATCCGGTTTTCGGAGCCCGGCCCCTGAAGCGCACTATTCAGCGTTTCCTTGAAGACCCCCTGGCGCAGGAGATCATCGCCAAGAAATACCGGGAGGGTTCAGTGATCAAGGTGGTGCGTAAAAACGAAGAATTATTTTTTGAATAATGCAAAACTTCTTTATTGATTTAGGCAAAAGGTCGATAAACTTTATGTATTTTCTGGGCGGCCTGACGAATCTGGCCGCGCAGACTTTTTTCTGGACTTTTGTCCCGCCGTTTAAGAAACAGCGTTTCCTCGAACAGGCCAAGAAGGCAGGGATAGACAGCTTTCCCATCGTCTCGCTGATAGCGCTTTTCATCGGTATAATTATGGCCTTGCAGACCGCCTATCAGATGCAGCGGCTGGGATCGGAAATGTATATCGCCAATATCGTTGCCCTTTCCCTGGTCAGAGAATTAGGCCCGGTAATCACCGCCTTGGTTGTGGCAGGCCGGGTGGGAGCTGCGATCGCCGCTGAGATCGGTTCAATGCAGGTCACTGAGCAGATTGACGCTTTGGAAACACTTGCTACTAATCCGGTCAAATATCTGGTGGTGCCGCGCTTCCTAGCACTTAGCATTATGCTTCCGATCCTGACGCTTTTCGCCGATATAATCGGCATTGTCGGAGGCTATTTTATCTGCACCTTCAAGCTGGGGGTCTCTGCAAGCATGTACTTTAATCTGACTTTCAGCGCGCTTATGTACAAAGATTTATTTACCGGGCTCTTTAAGACGGTCATTTTCGGGATGATCATTGCTTTTGTCTGTTGCTATGAGGGCTTTAATGTTGAAGGCGGTGCCGAAGGGGTCGGCAAGGCAACGACAAACGCGGTGGTGGCCTCATTTATTTTAATCATTATGGCGGATTGTTTCTTCACCGCCCTGTTTTATTTTATCTTTCCATGATAGAGATCAGCGGAGTAATTAAGTCATTCGGGGAACACCGGGTTTTAGACGGCCTTAGCCTGAAAGTGGAGAAGGGCACCACCTGTGTAATCATCGGTCGTTCCGGTTGCGGCAAGAGCGTTTTGCTTAAGCATATTGTAGGGATCCTTAAGCCGGAAGCGGGAAGGATCGTTATCAGCGATAAGGATTTAAGCCGCCTTAGCGAAACCGAGCTCGACGACCTGCGCCTTAAGATCGCCCTGGTTTTTCAGGGAGGAGCACTCTTCGATTCTCTGACCGTGGGCGAGAACGTAGGTTTTGGCCTTATTGAGCATATTAAAATAAGCAAAAGAGAGCTGCTTGAGCGGGTGGAAGAATCGCTTTGCCTGGTCGGCTTATGCGGCATACAGAATCTTATGCCCGCGGAGTTATCCGGAGGTATGAAGAAGCGCGTGGCCCTGGCGCGGGCGATCTGTATTAAGCCCGAGGTCATACTCTACGATGAGCCGACAACCGGAGTCGATCCCATTACCGCGGATGCGATCAATGAGTTGATCCGCAGCCTGCACGATAAATTAAAAGTCACTTCAGTCGTAGTCACGCACGATATGAAGAGTGCCTATAAAGTCGCCGACAGGATCGCCATGATGTTCCAGGGCAAGATCATCGCCGAAGGGACATCGGCAGAGATCCAGGAAAGTCAGGATCCCGTAGTGCATCAGTTTATAAACGGACTGGCCAAGGGCCCGATTACAGAAACAATAATAGAGGAACATAAATAAACCTAAAAAGTTGTATGCGGCTTACTTTTAACGAAAGGATAAATCAATGATTTTCGGAAAGAGCAAAATGGAATTAAAGGTGGGGATTTTTGTGTTCTTCGGTATCGTTATCTTGACCGCTTTTGTCCTGCTCATCGGAAACTTTAAGACGTGGTCCTCGGGGTACCGCGTGAATTTCACCTTTAACTTTGTTAATGGAGTGAAATTAGGCGCGCCGGTGCGTTTTGCCGGGGTGGATGTGGGAGAGGTCAAGGATATCAAATGTTTCTTTTCCTCGCAGGAGAAT
>CAYGZJ010000155.1:0-3436 GCA_964354335.1 uncultured Planctomycetales bacterium
GGAGGCGGTCAGGAAAATCCTGGACAGCTTGGATCTATCATTTCCTTCCAGGCACTGCCATATAGCCGACTGCTCGCTGTCAATGGGAAGAATGCTGGCCTTCTTTTTTGCAGCCAGGCTCATGACAATCGAACCTGCCATGACCAAGGCCTCTTTATTGGCCAAGGCTACATCCTTACCGCTTTCAATCGCTGTTAAAAGCGGCAGGAGCGCATCCGAACCGCTGATAGCCATAACCACTTTATCTATTCGCCTGCTGCGGCAGACTTCTAAAAGCCCTGCTTCTGAGCAAAAAAGCTTACATTTGCCGTTAAGCCGGGTCTTTAACCGCAGGGCCGCTGCCTCATCGGTTACACAGACAATTTCCGGACACAGCTGTTTTACCTGTTTTTCTAAAAGATCGATATTCGAATTCGCGCATAGCGCCCTGACGCGGAATTTATCCGGAAAACGCTTTGCGACTTCCAACGCGTTTTTACCGATCGATCCGGTAGAACCAAGAATTGCGAGATTCTTCACCCCGCCCTTCCTTTCATATTTCTATCCTGCCATTTCTAAAGCTATTGATTTCTTTAGGGAGGGCCGGATTCATCCCAAAACGATACTGATATAAAAGTAAAATACCGGAGCGGTAAAAAGCAGACTATCAATCTCATCAAGGATACCGCCCATTCCCGGCAAGATGCTTCCTGAATCTTTAACCTGACAATCGCGCTTGATTAAGGACTCAGAGAGATCTCCTAATTGACCCAAAATACCGAAAACAACTCCCAACGCCACTAAATGCAGGTACGAAAAATCCAGGAAATTCTTGCAAATGAGCGCGCCCAACACGCTAAAGAGCACTCCGCCGATCGAGCCTTCTACAGTCTTCTTCGGGCTAATACGCGGCAAAAGTGGAGTCTTACCAAAACGCATACCGATAAGATAGGCCCCGGTATCCCCTAGCTTAGTGATTAACAATATCGTAGCAAGCAGGCTCATACCGTTAGGTAGATAGATTATTTTTATCAAAAAGCTGAAAAACCAGGCGATATAAAGGATCCCAAAAAGTGTGGTGGATATATCGACAACCACTCCAATATTTTTCCTGCGGTGAAACTGCATCAATATCAGGAACAAAAGCGCGATTACTATCAATGCCAGCTCCCATTTCTTTGTCGGCTCAAAGCGGAAAACGATCGACAGCGCAATAACAATGCCCATACCGATGCCAAAATATTTGTAGACGTTGATCGACTTGTTCTCCAGCATGACAAAGAACTCATAGAGCCCAAGGACAATAAAAATTGTGATGATCAGGCCGCAGAGGGTAAAGGGGAGCAGCGCGTTCCAATCAACATAAATGGCTACGGTGATGATCGTAATTAGAATCGTGAAACTAAATATTCTCTTCAACAACATCTATTCCCCCAAACCTTCTTTCCCTGGACTGATATTCCTCTATCGCCGCCTCAAAATCCTGCCTTCTAAAATCCGGCCAGTAAATCTTAGGAAAATATAATTCCGCGTAGGAGAGCTGCCAGAGCAGGAAATTACTGATACGCGTCTCCGCGCTGGTGCGGATCATTAAATCCGGATCGGGTATTCCGGCTGTATAAAGGTAACTGCTAAAAAGCTTCTCATCCAGGTCCTCGACTGCCAGGTCTTTACGCAATACCGCAGCGGCGAATTTCTTTGCCGCATCCAAAATTTCCTGCCGCGAACCATAATTAAGCGCCAGGATAACAGTGGTTCCGGTATTATCTTTAGTCAACTGCTGGGCCTTGCGCAACTTCACGATCAGGTGTCTTGGGACCGGGTCTTCCCGTCCGATGACCTTGAAGCGGATGTTATTACGATGCAACTTCCGGATCTCCTTATCCAGGAATGAATCCAGATACCTCAAAAGGATCAACACTTCCCGCTTAGGCCGGTTCCAATTCTCGGTTGAAAATGCAAAAAACGTAAGCGTGCGTATCCCGAGCTCTCCGGCGCACTTGACGATCTCCTTTACCCGCTCAATGCCTTCACGGTGTCCGGCGGTGCGCGTACGCCCCCGTTCTTTGGCCCAGCGTCCGTTACCGTCCATGATGATCGCTATATGCTGCGGAAGTTTTTTTCTGTCAATCATATCTCATAACTCGTAACATCAAAAACATCTTGGCTCAGGATCGCTAGTTACGAGTTACTCGTTTACTAGTTACGAGCCTACTGATGAAGGCGGTAATCTATGTTAGGGAAAATGTTGTCCTTGTATTCGATGTCAGCCAGCCACTCTTCGTCTACCGAATTGGCCTTTATGTCTTCGTATAAGCGGGTAAACCTGAGGATGTGCTCTTTGGTGCGGCGGACGGCGTAATCGACGTGCGTACCAGTTCCCATGATGAATGCCCAGTCAGAACTCTGGGCAAGGAGCAATTCGCGCAAGGCCTGATTGAGCGCTCGCTTGATCAATCCATAGGCATCAGGATAACTGCGCGCCAGCTCAGACATGCGTTGCGAAGCTGCATGCAGATGACGATAGACCCAATCATTAGGCCCCTGCAGCCACATTTCGCTGTAGCCTTTCCAGCCCCAGCTGGAGTGAGAAGGAATGATGACCTGGTTGCGCGGATTCTCCGCCAGATACTCCGAGGGGGTAATCATACGCAGCTCGTCCTGATCACAGGAGATCTTGCGCATCAGAAAATCAAGCCACTGCGGCCCTTCATACCACCAATGCCCAAACAGCTCGGCATCGTATGGGGAAACGATAATGGGCTTTTTCTGCATAAAATCTTGCAGATATTCCACCTGTTTCTGACGATTAAACAAGAAATTTCCCGCATGGTCAGCGGCTTTATCCCGCGCCCATTCCGGAACATACGGCTCCTTGTGATTGCCCGTGCCGCTGATGCGGTAATATTTGATCCCTGTGTTGATCCTGACTCCGTCAGGATGGATATATGGCTTTATGTAATCAAACTCCAGGTCAAATCCGATGTCTCGGTAAAATTCGCGGTAATTATAGTCTCCGGGATACCCTTCAATAGACGACCAGACCTGCTTAGACGATTCCAGGTCCCGGGCGAACGCCGCCACTCCGGTATTCTTGCAGTATACCGGCGCAAAAACACCGTATTTAGGCCGGGGCGTGCCGTGTAAGACGCCGTGCGAATCAGTGAAGAAATATTTGATCCCCGCTTCCCGCAATATCTCATCATGGCCGGGATGATATCCGCATTCCGGAAGCCAGATACCGCGCGGCCTTCTGCCGAATACGCTTTCATAATGAGCCGCCGCAACTTTTACCTGGGCCCGCACCGACTCTTTAGAGACTTCCATCAGCGGAAAATAACCGTGCGTAGCTCCGCAGGTAATGACCTCCAGCTTTCCCAGATCCTGGAACTTTTTAAAGGCATTGACCAGATTACGGTTATAGTGCTCAAAGGTTTCGCGCACCTTACAGAACGTA
>CAYGZJ010000156.1:0-3422 GCA_964354335.1 uncultured Planctomycetales bacterium
CAGCCCTTCCTTTATCTCCTGCAATACCGATTTTCTGATGACTTCAACGATCTCCTTGCTGACTTCGGAGATGCTTACGCGGGTAGAAAAACGTTTTGCAATCAAGAAAATCAGCGTTCCGGAAACCAGGAAGCTGAAGGAATCAAGATAAAATCCTCCGGCCGCCTTTAGCCATTCAACCACGATACCGCTTATGCCGAACCCTAAAATCGCCGCGATCATTCCAGTGGTATTTACCAGCGAATTCGCCATCAACAGGTCCTTCTTATCCACCAGCTCCGGTATGATCGCAAGCTTTGCCGGAACAAAAAAACGGCCTATGGAGAAAATGACAAAAATAATCATATATATCCAGATAAAGTTCTTGTTGATAAGGAATAGGGGTATGCATAAAACCAGGGCCGCGCGCAAAAAATCACAGATAAACATGGTGCGGCGCTTATCCCAGCGGTCAACATAAACGCCTGCCAGCGGCCCGATAATAAAGACAGGTATAATGGTAAAGGAAAGTATCTTGGCGATCCCCATGGCAGAACCTTCCTGGCGGGAATAAACCAGGGCGATGAGGGCCATCTGGTCGAGCCTATCCCCTAGCTGGGAGATGATCTGGCCCAACCAGAGCAGGAAAAAATTGCGGTTTTTTAAAACTTGCCTGAATTTTGACAGCGGAACCCCCCTTTGGCCTCGCTGCCCTGAGCGCCGTAGGCGCTCGAGGCGGCATGACCGCGGATTTTTGCGGAGTGGATTAAAAAAAGCCGATGAGAGGGATCGAACCTCCGACCCGCGCTTTACGAAAGCGCTGCTCTACCAGCTGAGCTACATCGGCAATTAATCAATAATATACTGGCGCGCTGTCCCGATGCACTGAATTCGATGCTGAATCGGGTTCCCGACCGACCCCGACGATACGTCGGGGGAGCGTCGGGACTCTACCAGCTGAGCTACATCGGCATAAGTTACATAGTAAGTTATTATACCAACTTTTTACCGATAGTCAATAAACCTGCGAACCAGGCTTCTGAGGATCCAAGAATCATTATAAACCCTTTTTTCTTGACAAAACCGGGAATTATGGTATATTGACTATTGCTGTAAGTAATTGAAGGAGAAAAAGATATTGTTTCACGTAACTCGAACCGTAAAGCGAAAAGACTCTGAAACCTGCTTTACGGTTTTTTGTTGAGCTGCGCTTTCCGCGTGGCGAAACAATCCCGCCGAATGCGCCAAAATTATGGAACAGAATTTTGGCTGCGTTTATGAGGCGGGATAAAAAGCAGAAAACAACACCCCAATCTATCCGATAAGATTGGGGGTTATGAAATAAAAAGCAAAACACCCGCCTATCCTATAAGGCGGGGTGTAAAGCAGTAAGCAGCACACCCGCCGAATGCGCGAAAATTACAAGGTCCCCGAAGGGGAGCGAAGAGAATTTTCGCAGCGCTTATGAGGCGGGGTAATCTGTAAGGGAGGTGAAAGTAACAGATGGCAAAAGGCAAAGTAAAGTGGTTCTCAAACCAGAAGGGATTTGGCTTTATCACCGGTGAGGATGGTAAAGACGTATTCGTGCACTATAGCGCCATAAAAGGCGACGGCTACAAGTCCTTAGGCGAAGGTGATGATGTCGAGTATGAAGTCACCCAGGGCCCTAAAGGCGACCAGGCAACTGACGTCACCAAAGTAAGTAAATAACCCACAACACAAATAAAAACCCCCGTTTCAGTAAAATGAAGCGGGGGTTTTCTTTTTTCTAACTATAGCCTGCTAAGGAGAGGTCCAGTTTCCGGTTCCCGTGCCGGAAAAAGTCCCTGAAGTAGATCCGGAATATGTCCCTGAAGCCGAACCGTTAAAGGTGGTTCCTGCGTTTAAATTAGAGGACCCTGCCACATCCGCGCGCCACTCGTTTCCTGACCACTTAGTCCCGGTAAAAGTGGCGGAATGACCATTTATATCGCTTACGGTCGGTATTGACCAGCTGTCGCTCGTAGGGCCGGTAAACGAACCGGATATTAACGCTGCCCAGATACCGTTAAGTTGCGCAGTATCCGCAGTATAAAAACCCATTTCCATGCTGCTGATGGTGGGAGAACCACCTATCCCTGCCCCTGACATAGGGTATCCGGACATCGTCCGATCAACCTCGGTAATAGGGACATTTACGTTCATCGCAATAATATTATCCCTCATCTGGTCAAGGGTGGTGGTGCCGGGAACGGCCAAAGGACTGGCTAAATCAGTGAATGTTCCGCAGGATACCGACTGCCAGGTGCCGACATTGCCCACCGCTACCTCGATATAATTACCCACGTGATTGCCGGAAATGGTTCCGCCTTCAAGATTGCCGGTGCCAGAATTGGTGCTTATATGGATCCCTTCCATCGTCCCGTCGATTTTATTTCCCGTCCAGGATGTAGTCTTGACCAGACCCAGCCACGCCCCGTCAGTACCCGAGGTATCCGCACTAGTGCTGATTCCGGAAATCTGTAAATCAAAAGGCGTGGTAAAACTGCCTGTATACGTACGATATTCTCCGGCAGTACGCGCGCCCCATATACCCCAATCATACCCATCTATTTTTAAAACTTTTCCGTCTTCAAGATTGGGTTTTATGTAGCTTCCGTCCCCGAAATTATACAGTCCCTTGCCGGTAAAACCGCCGTCATTGATAACGTTGTAATAAAGATCCTCAGGCACAAGAGACGTTCCAGCGCGGGAAGAAAACTGTGTCGATCCGGTGAGCGAAAAATTGGCAATGTTTGAACCGTCGAAAATCCCGGAAATGGTTCCGGCATATCCTTCGGGAGAAATAGCCAGGGCGATAAACAACCCCTCGTTTTTATCCGTTCCGCTTATCACTCCGGTTGCACCTCCGATAAGACCGTAAAAAGCCCCTCCCGAAGGCAAAGTATACGTCCCTGTAGCAGCATCATAGCTGAAGAAGTCGCCGTCATTGCAGGTCCAGATATGATAGCTGCTGGCATCATCAAAAATATAGCTTCCGGTGATGGTCAGAGCCAAAGCAGCGCCTCCCCATATAGAATTCCAGTCAGCAGAAGGCGTGATATCGTAAATACTCCCGTTGATTCCTAAGACCGGATTCCCGGCAATAATTTGGGTGGTGAACGCATCCCCCACTTGCTTAACGGGAGTCGTCGGATTCAAAGAAGGATCCTCAACCGTTCCAGAGTCAGTGATGGGCACATCGACAAAAGTATCGGTAATTCCCGTTTCCTCATTGGCTAAAAACGCGTCATTCTCGGCAGGAGAATTAGCGCCATCCGCACTATCGCCTGCGGTATTGGCATCGGTATCGGAATCATAAAGATAACCGCCGGCTGATCCCTCCAGCGATGACTGATCATCCGTGCCATTGCCAGCCTCAAATCCCTCATCAAAGCTCATCCGGTCGCTATCAGAGGCAAAGG
>CAYGZJ010000157.1:0-3410 GCA_964354335.1 uncultured Planctomycetales bacterium
AAAAAGTGGCAGGCCCCCGATTTAGGCGCGGATTTCGATAACGCCGTCAGGAACAAGATTGTGCGCTGGGAACTTGAAAGGGGAGAAGAAAAAATGAAAAGACCCATTTCTATATTAGTTCCTTCAGCGGTATTAGCCGGAGTTCTGGTATTTGTTTTTGTGGGGATACTTTTGAAGCAGGGGTATTACGGTAAGCTTGGGCAGGTAGAAGTTGTTAGAACAAAGGAAGTGTCACCTGTAATTAAGACAGGTGGCCAGACCACGACAACTACCACGTCAGTGACCCAGCCTTCCGTTGCCAAGCTTAAAATTGGCACCGCAAAAACAGAGGTGTTGGCCGATAATTTTGCAACCGGAACTCAAGTGTTCGAACTTAATAAAGATATGTCCATGTATAGTTCAACGCGAGCTGCTGGTGTATATAACCAGTCGATTGGAACTCCCGGGCAAATCGCGTGGTGTCCGGCCGGGGATTTTAACACCGAACAGTATAGCCGCATCTACGATAATGACTATCAACTTGTGGCCAATAATTCACTTTCCACATTCTCTATCGACGTGGATACCGCCTCGTATTCCAACGTGCGCAGGTTCCTTACGCAAAACCAAATGCCGCCGAAGGACTCGGTACGCATCGAAGAGCTGGTCAATTATTTTTCCTATGATTATCCGCAGCCGCAGAATAACGATCCGTTTTCTGTGACTACCGAGGTCGGGACCTGTCCCTGGAATAAGGAGCATCAGCTGGTGCTTATTGGTTTGCAGGCGAAAAAGATCGACACCAAAAATCTACCTAAAAGCAACCTGGTGTTTTTGCTGGATGTTTCCGGTTCCATGCAGGATGCCAATAAGCTTCCGCTGATAAAATCGGCATTCCGCTTACTGGTCAATCAGCTTAAAGCAGAAGACAGGATATCTATTGTCGCCTATGCCAGCTCAGCCGGCGTGATCCTTGATTCAGCATGCGGGGATGAAAAAGAAAAGATCCTGCAGGCCATTGATAACCTCACTGCCGGAGGCTCTACTGCCGGCGCTGCCGGGATCGAACTTGCCTATGAGATCGCCAAAAATAACCTGTTTAAAGACGGCAATAACCGGGTTATTCTGGCTACAGACGGCGATTTTAATACCGGTATCAGCAGTGACAGCGAAGTCATCCGATTGATCGAGGAAAAGCGCAACGACGGGATATTCCTTTCCATACTTGGTTTCGGCATGGGTAATTATAAGGATGCTAAGATGGAGCAGTTGGCGGATAAAGGCAACGGCATGGTCGCCTATGTCGATAACCTATTGGAGGCCAAGAAGGTTTTTGTGAATCAGCTGGCGGGTACGCTTTTTACCGTAGCCAAAGACGTAAAGATCCAGGTCGAGTTTAATCCTGCTCAGGTAAAGGCGTATCGCCTGGTAGGCTATGAGAACCGTAAACTCGAGAATAAGGATTTTAACGATGACAAGAAAGATGCCGGTGAGATTGGCGCCGGGCATACGGTTACTGCGCTCTATGAGATAGCACTGGCCGGTTCCAAAGAAGATTTCCCCGGAACCGATGCGCTTAAATATCAGAAAGTCACAGTTACTCCCAGCAATGAGTTATTAACTGTGAAGTTGCGCTATAAAGAGCCTGCTGCTGATCAGAGTAAGCTTTTGGCGTATACGCTGCAGATGCCAAAGCAGGCCAGCCAACTCTCAGAGAATTATAATTTCGCAACCAGTGTTGCCGAGTTCGGGTTGATTTTACGCGATTCACAGTATAAAGGCATCTCCGCGTATCAGGATGTGATTGCCCGTGCAAAGGCATCCAAGGGTAAGGATGATGACGGCTATCGGGCAGAGTTTATCAAGATGGTCGAGCTTGCCCAGATGTTAGACACAAAGACAAAGTAAGTGCCTTGCGCAATATCCTCCATGGCGTAAGGTCTATCAAAGGCTAGGGGCTTTATTATCGGTTGTCCCTAGCCTTGTTTTCTTATATAATAAAGCCCATGGAATTTTTCACCTTAGAACATCAGGAGAAAAACAGTAAAGCGCGCCTGGGTAAGATCACTACCAGTCATGGCGAGCTTGAAACTCCGGCATTTATGCCGGTGGGAACACAGGGTACGGTTAAGGCGCTCTCCCCGCAGGAACTTAGTGATGCCGGAGCCCAGATCGTTCTTTCCAATGCTTACCATTTGTTTCTTCGCCCCGGAATAGAGGTGATCAAAAAAGCCGGTGGGCTGCATCAGTTTATGTCTTGGCAAAAGCCCATCTTGACCGACAGCGGCGGATATCAGATCTTCAGCCTAGCGCTCCTGCGCAAAATCCACAAGGACGGCGTGGAGTTTCAGTCGCATATCGACGGGATGAAGCATTTCTTGAGGCCGGAGGATGTGGTGCAGGTGCAGGTCGACCTTGGCTCTGATATCATGATGCCCCTGGATGAGTGTGTGCATTACCCTTGCGCTAAGGACCATGCGCAGGTGGCGATGCGTAAGACTATTGATTGGGCGAAGCTTTCAAAGACAGCTTTCAGTCGTCAGTCTTCAGCTATCAGCAAAAGACAATTCCTTTTCGGGATAGTGCAGGGGGCGACCTACGAAGATCTGCGTAAAGATTGCGCGAAAGAGTTGGTGGATTTAGATTTTGACGGCTATTCTATAGGCGGGGTTTCTGTTGGTGAGCCGCGCAATCTGATATATAATATAGTGAACTTCGTGGTAGACCTTCTGCCTAAAGAGAAGCCCCGGTATCTGATGGGTGTGGGTTTACCCGAGGATATCCTCGCGGCAGTGGGGGATGGGATCGATATGTTCGATTGCGTGGTTCCTACGCGCTACGGTAGAAACGGCACGGCATTTACCAGCGAAGGAAAATTGACCATCCGTAACGCTCCCTACATCGAAGATTTTAAGCCTTTGGATCCTTTGTGCGATTGTTATTGCTGCCGGAACTTTAGCAGGGCTTACCTGCGGCATTTGTTTAATACCGAGGAGATACTGGGTTTGCGTTTAGTTTCTCTGCATAATATCCATTTTTTTCTGGCGATGATGCGGGGAATCCGCCAGGCGATCCGCCAGGATAGATTCAGTGAATTTAAGAGAGAATTCTTGGCTAAATACAATAAGGAAAATAACTTTTAAGGAAGTTCAGCTTTCAGTCTTCAGCTATCAGCTTTCAGCAGCTGATAGCTGACAGCTGACAGCTGACAGCTGAAATATGCGTATAGACATCATCACAATTTTCCCCAAGATGTTCGAGCCTATCATCAATGAATCTATCGTCAAGCGGGCGCAACAGAAGGAAAAGGTAAAGATCTTCATGCATGACCTGCGCGATTACACTCCCGATAAGCACAGGAAGGTTGATGATCGCCCTTTCGGGGGAGGATCAGGCATGGTGATGTCTCCGGAGCCGATTTTCAATGCCGT
>CAYGZJ010000158.1:0-3408 GCA_964354335.1 uncultured Planctomycetales bacterium
CTCAAATACATGTGACGATGGCAATCGTCGGCCTGCCAATTTTATTTCTCCTGATAGATTCTTTTTCCTACGTAGGGGCGGCGATGGCAACGATTATCATCGAGGCGGGAATTTTTATTTTGACCTTTCAGGCGATCAGAAAATTATTGTAATAACTGCGCCCAGCAGGAGTTGAACCTGCAACATCTTGCTCCGAAGGCAAGCGCTCTATCCAGTTGAGCTATGGGCGCGATAATTTTATATGCCTGCGACCATGGTCACAAAAACCCGAAGGGCCACAGGCGCGTTAAACTATCTGACACCGGTCGCCGAAAATCTCCCTGATCTTCTCCAGCTTGCTTTTCTCAACAGCAACAACATCTTTCTCAGCCGTAGTGCGTGCCGGAGAATTAAGCTGGATTTTATCGGGATTAATCCTTTCAATCGCATCCTTCAGCTTCCTGACATGCTCAAGGCTGTCATTGAAGCCCTTTACCAGCATGACCTCAAGCCATATCTTACCCCGGAACTCTTTGCGCAGCTTTACCAAGCCCTCAATAATCTCCTCCAGCATTACTCCCGCCGCAGGACGGTCAATGGCTTCAAATATTTTCTGCTCTGCGGCATCAAGGGACGGAACAAGCAGGTCTGCCTCAAGCAGGGCGCGGCGTACTGCTTCATCCCCGACAAAGGAGGCATTGGTGATCACCGCAACCTTCACTGGCGCAAGGAGTTTTATCTCTTTAATAATACTAGAAATATCGCTATGAAGAGTAGGCTCACCCAATCCGGAGATGGTGACATAGGAAAGATTAGCTGCCTCACCGGGATTATTCTGCAACCAGGATCTTAGTTCAGCGATGACATCTTCGACCAGCGCATATACCTTACGCTCTGCTACCTTCTGCTTGGCCTTTCCCAGCTGGCAGTAAATACAGTCGAAATTACATATTTTTCCGGCTGACAAGCTTACCCCTAGCGATAATCCGAGTCTGCGAGAATGCAGCGGGCCGTAAATATACTTCATAATCTTATAGGTTTACCAACTTAAAAGGGCGTCACCTAAGGTGACGCCCTTTATCTTTTTTTGCTATATCAATTCTACTAAATACGCTTATTTTACGTCGATGGTACAGTTGTGCGAACCAAATGAATTTGGTATACAAGATCCGCAATTAGGATCATTGGCCCAGGAACCATCAACGAAAAATTTGTACTCATGCTTACCGGGCGCTAAGCTCACCTTGACTACCCAGTTGCCTTTCGAGTCTTTTTTAGCCGTCAACTTCTTGGTGTCCCAATTGTTGAAAGTACCGGCTACAACTACCTTCTTTGCCTGTGGGGCATATAGCCTGAACTCCGTAGGCTTTCCTCCAGTTATCCTTGCCATACCCAACCTCCTTGTTATACTGTTATTTATACACAACATTTATAGACCTGTCAAGAATTTTTAATAAGCAGAAAACTTACGGAGCGCTTATTGTGAATTATACCGCCACAATGCAAAGGCCTTTCCTATCAGCCAGTTGCACGCTTTTTTCCCGGTCAATAAAGAGGGTCTTTTCTGCCTCGATAGCCAGACAATCCCCTTTTGCTTTTATGATATTTTTAACCGTATTTAGCCCGATGACCGGAATATCAAACCTCATGTCCTGCTTAGGTTTACTTACTTTTACCACTGTAAAACCGCCCCGGATTAATCTCCCTGCCCGGCGGATCAAGTTATCCGTGCCTTCCAGGGCCTCAACCGCGACAATTGCCTTATGCTTTACGGCTACGGTTTGTCCGATATCAAGGTAACCTATAGCCTTGGCGATCTCCAGGCCAAAATAAATATCCTCCCAGCCGTCAAAGGTAGGAGCTAATTTTGTAAGCGTCCCTTTCTTGGGCAGGTAATCTCCGATATAGGTAGTTGAATCCAATAGCTCCAGGCCCTCTTCTTTCAGCCGCTGTGCGATCCTGCCAAAGATAGAATCTGCGCGCTTATCCTTTATGCTATGCAGGATCCTTTGCAGCTGAGGGTCCTGCTGCACTTCTTTGCTAAAAAGTCTATGCGGGCTGATCTGTCCGGCCATCACTACCTTGGTTATCCCTTCCTTCTTGAATATTTCCAGCATCCTGCTGAATTCGCATAAACCGATCCAGTGGATTTTGTCGACCAAAGACTTAAGCCGCGGCGAAGTATCTCCTTTTATGGCAACTGCCACAATAGAGCAGCCCTGCTTGCGCGCCGTCTCGGCGAAAAGTAGCGGAAATTTTCTGTTGCCTGCGATGAGTCCTATTTTTTCCATAATATTATTCTGCGCGGCAGGAATGCGCCAGTCCGCGCTCTGACCTTTTCACAAAATCAATAAGATAGGAGACTTCTGGGGTCTTAACCGCCTCAGTTTCGAGCTTCTCTAGAGCATGCTTAAGGGTGAGGCCGGAATTAAAAAGCACCTTAAACGCCTGATCAAGCGCATGTATCGATTCGCGCGCCACTTCATTGCGGCGCAGGCCGACTAAATTCAGGCCGTAAACACGCGCCGGGTGTCCATCGCAAGTAGAAAAAGGCGGGATATCCTGGACCACCTTGGAACAGCCGCCGATAATGGAAAGCCTGCCAACGTGGACAAACTGATGAATGGCGACAAGCCCTCCGATAACCGCCCTATCTTCAATAGTAACATGTCCGGCAAGGGTGGCATTATTGGCGAAAACACAATTATTCCCCACGACGCAATCGTGGGCCACGTGCGAATACGCCATCAAAAGGTTATTATTACCGACGATCGTCCTGCCTGCGTCATTGGTCCCGGGGTTAAGGGTACAATATTCACGGATAATATTATTATCTCCTATGACAAGGAAACTTTTCTCGCCCTTATACTTCAAATCCTGGGGGCTGCTGCCTACTACTGCGCCGGAAAATAGCTGGCAGTTCTTACCGAGCGTAGTGTTTCCGTCGATAAAACAGTGGCTTCCGATCACTGTTCCCTGGCCTATGGTGACGGCGTCAGTAATGACCGTGAATGGCCCGACAACAACATCATCGGCTAACTTTGCCTGCTTGGAGACTATTGCGGTCTGATGTATGTTCATTCGTTAGGTTCGTTAGGTTCGTTAGGTTCGTTTTAAAAGTTTTAAAATAATATTGACTATATCAACGAAATTAACGATATTAACCTATTTTCCTTTTTACGACTCAATAATAGCAAACATTAAATCTGCTTCACAGACTATCTTGCCATCAACCAGCGCTTTGCCGCGCACCTGGCCCGTGCGTGAGCGCGCCTTAACTAATTCTACCTCCAGCATCAGCTGGTCACCGGGGATAACCGGCTTCCTGAATTTTACATTATCTATCGCCATAAAAAACGCCAGTTTCCCGCGATTCTCCTCTTGGGCAAGCATCATCACTCCGCCCACCTGTGCCATTGCCTCGACGAT
>CAYGZJ010000159.1:0-3378 GCA_964354335.1 uncultured Planctomycetales bacterium
GAAGATAGAAAAAGAACTGATCACCAGAATAATAAGTAAGAGCAGATAAACACTGTGCAAAGCCGAACCAAAGAATAACTGATTTAAGATATAGCGCTCGAACTTATCCGGAATATCCAGTTCGTTTATATAGAACTCCCGGATTTCTTTTCCGGAAACTGTTACCCCTACTAATAACTTCGCTCCGCCGCCGTCCTTGATCCAGGGGATATAAACCCCCTTTTTCTCCCAGGAAAAAAAATAGTCTGTC
The DNA here is from genome assembly GCA_964354335.1 of uncultured Planctomycetales bacterium. GTDB lineage: Bacteria > Omnitrophota > Gorgyraeia > Gygaellales > Profunditerraquicolaceae > JAPLLR01. Next base: position 251 of record CAYGZJ010000159.1, read on the forward strand.
CGGGAATCGTAACGCTTTACTTCCTCTTTATGGAAATCGTATTCCGCCGGATTGACTCGGGCTTCCTGCAGCAAAAACTGCTCCGCCTCAAACCGGCTCGCCTCTTTCCCGGAATCCTGGCGCGCCTCCACATCATCTATCTTATGCCAGAATTCAAGTATCGCGCCGTTCTTAGGGCTGATGCGAAAAGCGTATTCTTCTTTTTTCAGCTCTTTAAAGAAACGTATGTACCAGGAAAATATTTCGCACTTTTCTCTGCTTAGAAACTCATTTTCCTGCTTGAAACCCAGGGTTCTTTGAAGATACCGGTCAGCCCAGGTATCGCTGGAAAAAACAACCGCGCTGACATAATCTTTAGGGTCGGCGCCGCGGCTGACCAGATAAGATCGGGCTTTAGCAAGCGCTTCTTTCTTATCAAGGGAAAGATCGACAAAGACTATGCGCGGATAGGAAAAATGAAACCATACCGCAAGACAAACAACTGACAGCGCCCCAAAAAATAACCAGCTCTTGAAAGATATTCTCATAACCTCAATGCTTATTTAAAAATGCGGCTAAATCCTGCGGCAGCGCAGCTTCTAACCGGATGATCTTTCCGCTTTCAGGATGCCTGAATTCCAGGGCCTGCGCATGCAGGCAAAGCCTTTTGGCCTTGATTGTAAAATCCCGCCTGAAGGCAAATTTTGTCTCGCCTAAGAGCGGATGGCCGATCTCTTTAAAATGGATCCTGATCTGATTGGTGCGGCCGGTCAGCGGACTGACCTCTACCACCGAAAAACCGCTCTTCCTGCCGATCACCTTATAGCTTGTCAGGGCGCTTACGCCTTCGATGTGACTGGCGATTTCACCCTGATTATGCAAAGGCAAACCGGCGACAAAAGCGATATAGGTTTTCTTGATCTGCCTGGCCCTGAACTCATCCATCATCTTCTTTTGGACCGACTTTCCCTTGGCGTAAATCACCAACCCCGAAGTCTCTCTGTCCAGGCGATGACAGGGATGCAAACGATACGATATGCCTCTTTGCTCAAGATCTTCATTAAGTATGCTGGTTAAAGTGCGTTTTTCGTTTTTCGGAGTAGGAACGGTAAGTAAACCGGAAGGCTTATCTACAACCACCAGCCAATCATCTTCAAAGACTATCGGGATATTCACTTTGCCCTTGCCTTTATTTATCCCGCCCTGTCTTTTTAGGAAGGACCGGGCTTGATCTAAACTATTTCCAGCATCCGGTCAATCGCCTTTTTGGCGCGCTGGCGGATAGCGTCAGGAACCTTTACTTCTTCCTTGAGCTCTTCAAGGGCCCAGAGGATCTTTTCCTGGGTGGTGCGTTTCATATTGGGACAGACCGCGCGCTCTGACGCCGGATAAAATTCTTTATTCGGGTTATCCTGTTTCAGGCGGTATATCAATCCCACCTCTGTGCCGACAATAAACTCAGTGGCTTCGTTCTCTTTGGCGTATTTAGCCATCTGGCTGGTGGAAAGCGCCACATCCGCAAGTGCCACTACCTGCGACAGACACTCCGGGTGCACCATGACCTTGGCAAAGGGATGAAACTTCTTTTCTCTTTTTATATCTTCGGGAAGGATCTTGATATGCGTAGGACAGTAACCGTTCCAGGTTATAAGTTTCCTGCCGGTCTGCTTTTCAACAAAATCCGCCAGGTACTTATCCGGCACAAAGATTATCTCTTCCTCGTTCTTTAAATAATTTACTACTGTGGTGGCGTTAGTGGAAGTGCAGCAATAATCAAGCTCGGCCTTTACCTCGGCGGAGGTATTCACGTAACCTACGGTAACCGCCTTAGGGTGTTCTTTCTTAAGCTTCAGCAGATCATTGGCGTTCATCATGTTTGCCATGGGGCATCCGGCAAGGAGATCCGGCACAATGACTTTCTTGTCCGGAGAAAGTATGGACGCAGTTTCAGCCATAAAATGCACACCGCAAAAGACTATCACCTCAGCGTCAATCTTGGCAGCCACGCGGCTTAATTCCAGGGAATCCCCGCGGTAATCCGCGACATCCTGCACCTCGGGAAGCTGATAATTATGCGCCAGGATCACGGCCTTACGCTTTTTTTTAAGCTCTTTTATCTTATCCTCAAGGCCTCTAAATACGTTTCGTATCAGCATAATATTCTCTCAATTATCCCGCCGCCCAAGACCGCGTCCCGTTGATAGAAAACCGCGGATTGGCCTGGGGTGATGGCGAACTGGGGTTGATTAAATGTAACCTTTATTTTATTGTCAACGGGCAGGAGAAGGGCTTCTGCTTCCTTGTGATTATACCGTATCTTTACCCCTGCCGCAATCTTCTTTTTAGGCCAAGATGCGGTAAAATGCACATTTTTTACCAAAAATTCTTTTTTGAAACAATCTTCTTTCGTGCCGACCATAATCGCATTCTTCTTTGCGTCAATTTTGGTGATGTATAAAGGGTGCTTCCAGGCGATACCCAGTCCTTCGCGCTGGCCGATTGTATATAAGGCAATACCTTTATGTTTGCCGAGAACCTCACCCTGGCTATTGACCACCAGGCCGGGGCTGAACCCCTTATCCGAATGACTTTGAAGGAATTTGCGGTAATCATTATCCGGCAAAAAACAGATCTCCTGGCTGCCGGGTTTTTCGGCAACCGCAAGATTTAATTTTCTGGCTAATTCCCTGACCTCTGTTTTAGTATAATCGCCAAGAGGAAACAGTGCATGCTTAAGCTGATTTTGATTCAGCCGATAAAGAAAATAAGACTGATCCTTGAATTGATCTTTCGCCTTTTTTAATAGGTAGACTGGTGACTTGGTGTCCCGATGCTCGTTTTCGCTCGATCGGGATCCCGACTTTACGTCGGGAACTTGGTGACGTTGTCCCCTTCGGGGAGGCTTCGCTTCGCTACGCACTAACTTGGACACTATTCTAGCATAGTGTCCAGTGGCTAGGTGCTCGGCATCCAGGCTAATCGCTTTCTTAAGCAGTTCCCCAAATTTGATAAACTGGTTGCAGCGCACGCAGGGATTCGGCGTGCGGCCATGCAGGTATTCGTTGCAGAAATCCTTGATCACCCGCTCCTGGAGTGTTTTTTGCATGCTAATGACATAATGTTTAATACCCAGGGCGTGGGCGACCCTG
>CAYGZJ010000160.1:0-3317 GCA_964354335.1 uncultured Planctomycetales bacterium
CACCTATACCGCGGACTCGCAGCGCTTTTTCTCTCTGGATGCGCTGAGGTTGGAGGACGATGCCGTTACAGACGTCAGGACGCTAATTTCCGCTTATTTTAATGCCCTGGATATGTATCTGCGCTGGCATTTTCTGCCTGCGGGAAACGAAGATATGAGTATTTTACTGAGCAAAGAGCGTTTTTACGATCTCCCAGTTAAGTTTGTGCGTCAAAAAGACACTACTATTGCCACCTTTCAGACGCCGGCAGACCATCCGTTCCTAAAGGACCTGCAGTATCTCTGCCGCAGGATGAATGAGCGCGAGATCGTTCTGGCGGATAGAACAAGGCTTTGGGTTGTGGGGTAGGGTAGGGTTATCCCTCGCGTAACCACAAGTACGCTTCGGGACATCAAATTGTCGATTTGTAAATAAGTCGGCAATTTCCCCTCGCCTAATCGCTTTGCAAGGTGTGTTTATTGCGGGAGCCCCTTGCGTAAGCACTCGTACTTTTCTGGCGTTTCGCGCCATAAAAGTACTTCGTACGCTGCGGGGCATCAATTTGCCAATCAATAAAGAATATGGGCAAATTGATAGCGCTTTCTTTAAAGGGGGGTAGCTGTCTTGACACAGCTATATATACGTGATATATTTGAAGTGCATTAGGAAATTGAGGGAGTAGCGATGAAAAATCCTGATTTGGATAGTCAGGATTTACCAAGCCACGGGACGTTACTCGTCGAAAGTATTTATATGAGTATATTTTCGCTTTTGGGTCAAGGCGAGAACGTAACCGTGTTGCCAAAGATGTAGAATTTGGCGCCACGGTTTTTTATTTAGGAGTTAGTTATGACTTTTACAAAGTTTTTAAAAAAGTCTTCAGATAAAGAAACACGGGCAAAGGGCCAGAGTTTTGTCGAGTACGCCCTTTTAGTGGGGATTTCTATTATCGCTTTCTTAGCCGTGATAAGCAATGTACTTTTTGGCCCGAAAAGTGCTTTCGATGACCATTTTGAAACGGTAAAGAGTTCTATTACCGGAGAATAGGAGCGGCGATGGGAAATGTATTGCGCAATAAAAAAGCACAGAGCATCATCGAATACGTCATGCTTTTTTTGATCGTGGTCGCTGCGATAGCCGTCACCCATCATTATGTGAACCGTTCCATAAGTGCCAGGCTAAAGCAGGTCCAGGAAGAAGTCTACGGAACACCAATCAAGTAAGGGAGGTGAACAAATGAAAAGCGCGTTGAAAGGACAGAGTATCTTGGAGTACACGCTGGTATTGGGCGCGGTCATCGCGGTTGTCGTTGCGGTGCTTCTGGGCCAGGGCGGCATGAAACAGAAGGTAGAGGATACCTATAATAAAGCCGGCGATGCCCTGACTAACACAGCGAATGATCTAACCACAGGAGTATTTCAATAAAAAAGAGAGGGAGGTGATTCGGATGTTATTACGAAAGAAAGCACAGTCTACTGCGGAATACGCGATTCTCCTTGCATTGGTAGCGGCGGTAGCCGGCGGCATCCTGCAGGTTTCCTTAAAGTCAGGTATGCGCCAGAAGAATAAAGAAGCGGGTAATTATCTGATGCAGGCAGGCAGCGATGAATTGGGCCAGTATCAGGATCAGGATGCTGCTTTGTATTCCCAGGAATATCGTAAGACTACGGTTGATTCCGGAGCTTTTAAGAATGAATCCGTGATGAAAAAGGGCGGCGGGACCGAGTCCCTGCAGAAACAGAAGACAGCAACCACATCTGTCAGCGTAGAGACGATCGCTGGTAACTAAGAGGAGGTGAAGAAGATGTTTATGCGCAAACGCAAAGGACAGGCGATACTTGAGTATGCGATCCTGCTTGCGGTAGCAGTCGCAGCGCTCTTGATCATGCAGGCGTTTATCAAGAAGGGCTATCAGGGCGGCCTTAAGGCTTCAGCTGATAAGATGGGCGAGCAGTTCTCAGCCGGCGGCACGACCAGTAAAGAAAGCGCGGTCATGACGCAGGATCAGACAATTATTGATGAGACAGCCACCGGTTCCGAGATAAAGGCGGTTCCCGAAGCCAGCGGAGCTGCTGGAGTAGGAGATAATGTTTATTCCGTCAGCAAGAGGACAGGCGGAGACATGGAAACGACATCACAGGCAAAGACAGAAGCCGCTTCGCAGGAAAAGGTAAGGGCCAATGAGTATCAGACGGATACGGTAAGCGATTTTTCAGTTAGCGGACAATAACAAAGTGCGGGGTGCCTATGTGGAGGAAAACTAAAAAAGGCCAAAGTATGCTGGAGTATGGTCTTCTCCTGTGCGTTGTTGTCGCCGCGCTCCTGGTGATGCAGTTTTACGTTAAACGGGCATACCAGGGCAGGATAAGGCAGGAGTCGGATCAGGTCAGCAGGCAGTACGCGCCGGGCCATACCACGGGTACGACAACCACAGTTACGGGCAGCTCCGGCACGACGACTACACAGGACGGTACGGTCACTAGCACCGCTACGTCTGACACGTATATGAAGAAGGACGAAAGCGTTTCTGACTTTGGAGAAGAGATGCGCTAAGGAAGGTGATTTCTTTATGATTGTGCGTAAGGCAGAACGAGGCTACAGCTTAACCATGTGGGTGATCCTCTTTGCGATGCTGGTCACCTCGCTGGCATTTTTCTTTACGCCTCTGCGCAGGGCCTTACGCGATAAAGTGATCGGAACCTCTAATTACGTGATCTGGGATCAGTTTGGGACCAGAGGGTTAAGCAATATACGCGACCAGGTAAAGGATATTGATTCAAGCGAGAATTTACAAAGCGCCGAAACCACGTTTTCGGGAACGCTGTCATCCGATAAGTGCAAAGACAATAAGGGGAATACCATACCAAATTGTATGACATCGGATACGCGCACTGAAAGTAAGCAAAGTATCGCTACCTCAACGGAATCAAGCTCAACGACAACGTCTGGTTCCACTTCCTGGAGGTAGCATGCGCGGAGAAGAAAGGGCCGTTATTATTTAGGTAAGAGGTATAGCGCGATGAAAATAATACGGGGGTCAAATAGGCGGGGGCAGTCAGCGATGGAGCTTGCCATATTGGGCACGCTTATCCTGATAGGTTTTGCCTCGGTCATGGCCTATGGCCAGAAGCTTTACGGCATCAATCAGGCGAAGATGGAGGCATTCCGTAAGGCGATGAGCAAGGCCTGGGTCATGAACGCCAACGCCTCTTATACCTTAAAGAAGAATACCCGCGAGGCCGCGCTTGAATCCGGCTATGGCCATGGCGGACCCGGGACCAATCAAAGCTCAGCATCGGTGATGTGGGTTAAAGGTAAATCCGGATATGAAAGTTTC
>CAYGZJ010000161.1:0-3301 GCA_964354335.1 uncultured Planctomycetales bacterium
ACACTTAAAACCTGAGCGTAATCCCTTACCCGGCGCAGAAGCCTGTTAGCGATGCGCGGCGTTCCCCGGCTCCTGCGGCCGATCTCTTCGGCCGCATCATCCTCGATTTCCACGCCTAATGACTTTGCGGAATTCCCGATGATCCTGGCCAGATCTTCGACCTTATAAAAATCAAAATTATAAAACATTCCGAATCTGCTGCGAAGCGGCGCAGACAGCAAACCTACCCGTGTAGTCGCCCCTATCAGGGTAAAAGGCTTCAAGGTAAACTTCACGATGCGGGAATACTGCCCCTTATCAATGACGAAATCGATCTGGTAATTCTCCATCGCCGGATACAGGAATTCCTCGACCACCTTGGAAAGCCGATGGATCTCATCAATAAAGAGCACGTCGCCTTTTTCCAGGTTTGTGAGCGTGCCGATAAGATCCCCTGCCTTGGTGATCGCCGGACCGCTGGTGGCGGTTATCTTTGAGCCCATTTCATGGGCAATAATATGGGCAAGCGAAGTCTTCCCCAGGCCCGGAGGGCCGCTTAAAAGCACATGCTCCAGCGGCTCTTTGCGCTGCTTTGCCGCCTGAATAGTGATCTTTAAGTTGTCAATTATCTCCTTGTGGCCGACAAACTCGCTGAATTTCTTCGGCCGCAGGGAAATATTAAGGACGGCATCCTCTTCAGACTCCCTTACCTCATCAACTAGGGGATTGCCCGTCAACAGCGTCTGTCGGATTTTTTTCTCTTCTTTCATAGGGGATAATATTGTTTTTGTTCCTTGAAACCTCTACCTCTCCAAAAAGGTCTTTCTGAAACGCCACGATCTCCTTCATCCTGATTAGCTCCAGTATGGCCAAGAACGTCACCACGACCTCTAACTTATTCTTCGCCTTGGAAAATAATTCCGAGACGCGCGCCGAAGGCGTAACCAACAGAAAGTGCAGAAGCGAATGCACCTTCTCTTCAACGGTGAACTCATCCTTGATCACCTCATAGAAAAGCTCTTTTGGGACATCCTTTAACGCCTGAGTAAAAGCGCTGATAAGATCAAAAATGCTTGCCTCAAAATAAACTTCTTTCTTCTGCGGCACCTCCTGCGGTAAATCCACTTCGACCTTCGGGCGCTTAAAGACATCCTTCTGGTCTGTCTCTTTTTCGCGCAGCGTGTTGGCTATCTCCTTGAACTTCTCGTATTCCAGAAGCCGCCTGACTAATTCCTCGCGCGGATCCTCCTGCTCTTCTTCCTGCGCTGTCTCCTCTGCCGGCAGAAGCATCTTGGATTTGATCTTCATCAGCTCCGCGGCCAGGACCAAGAATTCTCCGGCAATATTTAAATCCATGACCTGCATCAGATTCAGATACGACAAATATTGCTCTGTGACGCGGGCAATCGGGATATCATAGATATTCAAGTGGTCTTTTTTAATAAGATACAAAAGAAGATCCAGCGGACCTTCAAAGATATCTAGCTTGATTTTATAGCTCATATGCTTAATTTAGTCACTTCCCGCACTTCTTTTAGTACGCCTGATGCAAAACTATCGGCCTTATCCCGTCCTTCGGCAAGGATCTTCTTGACCCTGGCCCTATCCTTGGCAAACTCATGACGGCGCTCGTGGAATGGCTTAAGTTTTTCGAGCAACCCGGAGCTTAAACGTTTCTTACATTCAGTACAGCCAATTTTGGCGTTTTCGCACCAATCACGCACTTCAACATTTAACCCAGGAATAAATACTCCGTAATAGGCGAAAACATTACAGATATCCGGATGCCCTTTATCGGCAAGCTTGATGCGTTTGGGGTCGGTGATCATATTCGAAATCTTATGCTTAACAGTATCCTCAGGATCGGAGAGATTAATGGTATTGTTGTAACTTTTACTCATCTTACGGTTATCCAGGCCCAAAAGGCGCGGGGTCTGGGTAAGTATCGCATCGGGGTACGGAAAGATTTCTTTTTTGTAGAGATTATTAAAGCGCCGGGCGATTTCGCGGGTCAGCTCCAAATGCGGCAGCTGGTCATCTCCCACCGGGACCTTCTGGGCCTTATATACCAGAATATCCGCAGCCTGCAGGACCGGATAGCCCAGGAAGCCGTAGGTGTGTAAATCGCGTTGGGTGATCTGGCGCAATTGTTCTTTATAGGTGGGGCAGCGCTCGAGCAATCCCAGCGGTGTGATGCAGGAAAAAACCATGTGCAGATCAAGATGCGCGGGGACTTCTGACTGTATAAAAAGAGTGGACTTGTGCGGATCGATCCCGGCAGCCAGCCAGTCAATGACATTATCTACGATAAACTCGGAAATATCAGAAGTGTTCTCATACTCGCTCATCAGCGCATGCCAATCCGCGACCATAAAGTAACAGTCATACTCCTCCTGAAGCTTTACCCAATTATCCAGCGCGCCGACTAAATGGCCCAGGTGCAGCTTTCCGGTCGGACGCATGCCGCTTAATATCCGCTTCTTCGTCATTCAAGCTTCCTTAATATCTTCTGTATGTCAAACGCCTCTACCATATCGCCTTCCTGCATCGTGTCGAATCCGACAAAGCTCATCCCGCACTCAAATCCTTCCGCTACATCGCGCACGTCATCTTTAAAACGCTTCAGCGCCGAAAGCTTTCCCTCAAAGACAACCTCTCCGTTCCTGACCAGGGTGACATTGCTGGTGCGGGTAAATTTTCCCTTGGTCACAAAGCAGCCGGCAACCGTGCCTGCCCTTGAAAGTTTAAAAACCTTGCGCACCTCCGCTTTTCCCACGAAGACTTTCTTAAGCTTCGGCTCAAGCATTCCCTCGACCGCGGCCTTGATCTCATCGCCCAACTCATAAATGATATTGTACGTCTTTACATCCACGCCTTCCTTTGCCACCAACTCACGCGCAAGATCATCTGCCGAAACGTTAAAGCCGATGATCAGCGCATTAGAAGCTGCAGCAAGGATGACATCGGAACTATTGATATTTCCCACGCCGGTATGGATGATGCTAAGCTTGATCTCGGAAACGTTGAGCTTCTCCAAAACATCCTTGATCGCCTCCAGGGACCCCTGCACATCCGCCTTGACGATGATCTTAAGCTCCTTGATCTTGCCTTCCTCGATCTGGGCATGCAGGTCCTCAAGACTGACCCGCTTAACCGCCTTGACCTGATGTAGCCTTTCTTTCTCCTGCCTTCCGGCGACTAATTCCTTGGCCTCTTTTTCATCTTCGATAACAAAAAACTGCTCTCCCGCCTGCGGGATGCCGCTTATACCTAAGACCTCGACCGGAAACGACGGCTTAGCCTCGGTTACTGAGTGTCCGTG
>CAYGZJ010000162.1:0-3289 GCA_964354335.1 uncultured Planctomycetales bacterium
CTTTACCGCATATTTCAACCGGCGACCTTCTGCGCGAAAACGTTAAAAACGGCACTCCTTTAGGAAAAGAAGCCAAGGATTTTATGGATAAGGGGCTGCTGGTGCCGGATGAGCTGGTCGCGCGCATGCTCTCAGAGCGTTTTAACCAGCCTGATGTCAAGAAGGGTTTCATTCTTGACGGATATCCGCGCAATATAGCGCAGGCAAAGACCCTGGATGAACTTTTAAGCGGCAAGGCCCTGGATTTAGATTTCGTGGTTTATCTGGATACCACTGATTCCATTATCATCCAGCGGCTTTCCGGAAGATTAGTCTGCAGCGGATGCGGTGCTAATTTCCACGTGACTAATATGCCGCCAAAAAAGAGCGGCGCCTGTGATGGTTGCGGAGCTTCTCTGTACCAGAGAAACGATGACAAGGAAGAGACTATCAAGAAGCGCCTTGAGGTTTATAAAAAAGAGATTTCACCGCTTATAGCATATTATCAGGCGCAGCAAAAACTTAACCGTCTTTCCGGAGACAAAGATCCGGAAATCGTTCTTCGAGAAATCATAGAATTGTCTAACAGGCGCAATGATTCCCTTAAAGTCTGAAAAAGACTTAAGCCAGCTTGCAAGGTCAGGTAAGGTCTTAGCCGCTGTGATGAGTAAACTGCAGGGGATAGTCAGGCCGGGAATTACCACCCTTGAGATCGACCGGCTGGCTCAAGAGTTGGTGCGCAAAGAGAAAGCCCTGCCTGCATTTAAGGGCTACCGCGGATTTCCTGCTACGGTTTGTACTTCCGTAAATGAAGAGATCGTGCACGGTATCCCGGATGAACGGACATTGCAGGAAGGGGATATTATCAGCCTGGATTTGGGCATAAACTTTGAAGGTTACTTTACCGATGCCGCGCTGACATTACCGGTCGGCACAATAGATGCGAAGAAAAAGAAGTTGATCGATGTGGCCAGGCGGGCATTGGCAGAAGGTATCCGGCAGGCAAAGCCGGAAAATCACCTCTTTGATATATCGTATAGTATTCAGGATTACGTTGAAAAGAACGGTTTCTCCGTTGTGCGGCAGTTTGTCGGCCATGGCATTGGCCAGGCCTTACACGAGGAACCGGAGATCCCCAACTTCGGCAGGCGGCATATGGGCCCGGTCTTAAAAGCCGGGATGGTGCTGGCGATCGAGCCGATGGTAAATATGGGGACATGGGAAGCCCAGATCCTGGATAACGGCTGGACGGCAGTAACTAAAGACAGGATGCCCTCGGCGCATTTCGAGCATACCGTGGCCATAACCAAGCATGGCCCGGTGATACTGACAAACTAAGATGGCCAAAGAAGAGCTTATCGAGACAGAAGGAAAGATCATCGAAGCATTGCCCAATGCCATGTTTAAGGTGGAATTGGCTAATGGACATGTGGTGTTGGCTCATGTTTCGGGCAAGATGCGTATGAATTTTATCAGGATATTACCGGGAGACAAAGTAAAGCTAGAGCTTTCTCCTTATGATTTAACCAGAGGCAGAATCACATTCAGGGTGAAATAATATGAAGGTAAAAGCGTCGGTACGTAGAATCTGCGATAAGTGTAAGGTCATTAAGAGAAGAGGGATTGTGCGTGTGATCTGCACTAACCCAAAGCATAAGCAAAGACAGGGATAAAATACTTAAGGAGTTGATATGCCAAGAATTTTAGGTGTCGACATACCCAAAGAAAAAAGAGTCGAGATTTCCTTAACCTACCTTTACGGTGTCGGCAGGGTTTTGTCTAATAAAATCCTGCAGGAGGCCAAGATCGATCCGAGTAAGCGCGCCAAGGACCTGACTGACGAAGAGATTGCGCACATAGTCGGAACGATTCAGAAGGGTGGCTATCGTATCGAGGGGGACTTGCGGCGCGATGTTTCACAGAATATTAAACGGTTGGTTGATATCGGCTCTTGGCGCGGCTCACGTCATAAAAAAGGCCTACCCGTGCGCGGACAGCGTACACGTACTAACGCCAGAACCAGGAAAGGCAAACGCAGAAGCGGAGCAACGGTCATCAAGAAGGCAGAACCGGCAAAGGCAGCTGCCCCTAAACCCGCAGGAAAGTAAAATTCCTCGGTAAAATCAATTAAGGAGTTGTGATGGCAACAAAAGAAAAAGCGAAGAAAAAGAAGATGGCCAAAGGTATTACCTCTGGCATCGCGCATATTCAGGCGAGCTTCAACAACACCATTATCACTATTACCGATAAGCAGGGCAATGTCCTGGCCTGGTCGGCGCCCGGAGTTGTCGGATACAGCGGTTCAAAGAAATCAACCCCGTTTGCGGCGCAGATCGCCGCGACTGATGCGGCAAAGAAAGCCAGGGAGATCGGCATAAAGGAAGTAGATGTCCATGTCAAGGGACCTGGTTTCGGAAGAGAATCGGCGATCAGGGCGTTGCAGGCCTCAGGCCTTGTGATAACCTTGATTAAGGATGTGACTCCAATTCCGCATAACGGTTGCCGTCCGAAGAAGAAAAGGAGAGTATAGTCCATGGGTCGTTATACAGGTCCAGTTTGCAGATTGTGCCGCCGACAAGGCGAAAAGCTGTTTTTGAAAGGCACGAAGTGTTTTACCGAGAAGTGCGCTGCCGCAAAACGGGCTTTTCCTCCCGGACAGCACGGCCAGAGTAAGAATAGGAGATCGAAGGTTTCCAACTACGGCCTACAGCTTAGGGAAAAACAAAAAGTCAAAAGGATATACGGGGTCATGGAGCAGCAATTCCGCAAATATTTCAAGATTGCCTCTAAGTCCAAGGGTGTAACCGGAAAAGTGCTTTTGCAGCTTTTAGAGCGCAGGCTTGACAACGTGGTCTTTCGCATGGGACTGGCTATTTCGCGTGCCCAGGCGCGCCAGATCGTGCGCCACAATATGATCGCTGTTAACGCCCGGCGCGTCAATATTCCGTCATTTTTGGTGGATAAGGATGACGTTATTCAGGCTAAGACCAAAGAGAAGGCACAGGTTAAGCTAAAAGATAACCTGGAAGTTTCTAAGGACAGAACAGTCCCCAGCTGGCTAGTGATGAGCGCAGCTGAGATGTCGGCAAAAGTACTGCGTTTGCCTGAAAAAGACGATATTCAGACCACGATCCAGGAGCAGTTGATCGTAGAGTTGTATTCTAAATAATAAATTCAAAGGTTAAAGTAAAAAATTCAAAATAAGGTCAAATTTTAAAATTTAAATTTTAACCTTGTTTTAAACTTTGAATTTTAGACTTTGGATTTAATCAGTTAATAGGAGGAATAGATGGGTATAAAATGGAGAGAT
>CAYGZJ010000163.1:0-3243 GCA_964354335.1 uncultured Planctomycetales bacterium
GCCTCCAATAAATGGCTGCAAGATCAGAACAAGGGTGAGTATTTTGTCAACTCGCTCTTAAGTATGCCCCTGGCTATAAAGGATAAGGTCATCGGCGTCTTAAATCTAAGCAACAAGAAATCCTCACAGGCATTTCACGCTGATGAGATCGAATTTACAAGGGGACTGGTGACGGAGGCTTCGATTGCGCTGCAGAACGCGACACTTTACGACCAGATCCAGGAAAGCTACCTAAGGACTATCACTGCGCTTGCCTTCGCGCTAGACGCGCGCGACGCTTACACCAAACAACATTCCGAAAATGTCACCAACTACTCTGTCGCCATAGCCCAGGAACTAAACCTTAAACCGTACCAGATCGAGCAGATCCGCAGGGCCGGACTCTTACACGATATCGGAAAGATCGGAATCCGCGACGGAGTCCTGCTTAAGCCCAGCAAACTCAATGATGAGGAATACAACGATATCAAGCGGCATACGGTAAAGGGAGAGGCGATCGTCAGCGCGCTTCCCTTTCTTAAAGAAGAGGCGAAGTTGATCCGCCAGCATCACGAGCAATTTGACGGCTCCGGTTACCCTGACGGCCTGCGTGGTTTCGCAATCGAGCTGGGGGCGCGGATCCTGGCGGTTTCGGATTCACTGGATGCCATGCTTACCGACAGGGTGTACAGAAAAGCCCTGGGAATCGAAGCCGCAAGCGCGGAACTTAAGAAGTTCAGTTCAAAACAATTTGATCCGGAGATTGTCGAAGCTGTTTTGCGGCTAATACAGAAAAGACCCGAGATTTTCAGCCCCACAAAATAATCATTGACAACCCCTTAAACTTAGTGTAAAATCCCCCAATCCTCTGGTAATTCCTCCGAAGAGGCAAAATCATAAGTCATTGATAAACAACTACTTACGTAAGGAGTGTTCCATGGCTGAATGGATAGGTATAGGCAGGCGAGCCCGCCGTTGTTACGGCTTTGATGAAATAGCGCTCGTTCCCGGTTCACAAACCACTAATCCCAACGAAGTCGACGCCGCTTTTGAGATTGACGGAAAAAAATTCAAGATTCCCATCATGGCCGCGGCCATGGACGGGGTAGTAGACGTCAATTTCGCTTCGGAAATGTCAAAGATCGGCGGAATCGCTGTAATAAACCTCGACGGTGTCCAGACCCGCTACGAGAATCCGGACTCCGTATTAGAACAAATCGCCAAAGCCTCGCCTGATAAAGCAACCGAGCTTATCCAATCAATTTACACCAAGCCTTTGCAGGAGAAGCTGGTCACCAAGCGCGTTGCCGAACTCAAAAAGAAAAAAGCGACTGCGGTGGTCAGCTGTATCCCGGCGCACGCGGAGAGATTCGCCAAGCTTGCGGTTAGCGCCGGAGCGGATATGTTTATCGTCCAATCTACGGTAACTACCACTCAACATATAACCAAAGAATACAAAAGCCTCGACCTTTATAAATTCTGTAAATCCGTAAAAATCCCGGTGATACTCGGCAACTTCGTTACCTATGAGACTACAGTTGAACTCATGGAGACCGGCGCGGCAGGATTATTGATCGGCGTCGGCCCCGGCGCAGCCTGCACCACCCGCGGAGTCTTAGGGATCGGCGTACCACAGGTAACCGCGACAGTAGACGCCTCGTCGGCGCGCGATTTCTATTTCAAAAGGACCGGTAAATATGTTCCCATAATCACTGATGGCGGCATTAACCGCGTCGGAGACATCTGTAAGGCTTTTGCCTGCTGCGCAGACGCGGTGATGATCGGCTCAAGCTTTGCCCGGGCCACCGAAGCTCCCGGACGCGGATATCACTGGGGCATGGCTACATCGCACATGAACCTGCCGCGCGGCACACGAATTTATGTCGGCACAACCGGCTCGCTCAAAGAAATACTTTTTGGGCCTGCAAGGGTAGACGATGGATCTCAGAATCTCATGGGCGCCCTGAAAACGTCAATGGGATCCCTGGGTGTCTCAAATATCAAAGAGATGCATGATGTAGAGATTATTATCGCGCCTTCAATCCAGACCGAAGGAAAGATCTTTCAGGTCGGGCAGAGAGTAGGGATGGGGAAATGACCAGACAAACAGTACTGATATTAGACTTTGGTTCGCAATACACGCAGTTGATCGCCAGGCGCGTCAGAGAAAACAAGGTTTTCTCCAGAATCATTCCCTACAACACGCCGGCAAAGGAAATCGCAGCGCTAAATCCCAAGGGACTGATTCTTTCCGGCGGACCGTCTTCGGTAATGGACAAAAAGAGCCCGTCTCCGGATAAAGGGATCTTTAAGCTCGGGATCCCGATTTTGGGGATCTGCTATGGAATGCAGGTTATGGCAGAGATCCTTGGCGGGAAAGTCAAGCATACCAAAGAGCGCGAATTCGGTAAGACCGAGCTATTCATTGACGATAACAGCAATCTGTTTATGCGCATGCCGGGGAATTTTACATGCTGGGCAAGCCATGGTGATTATGTCTCCAAAGTGCCCCCGGGATTTCACACCAGCGCGCATACCATGAGCACGCCTATCGCAGCCATTTCTAATTCAAAGAAGAAACTTTTCGGCGTACAATTTCATCCGGAAGTCACCCACACCGAAAAAGGAAGCCAGATCCTGGCTAATTTTCTTTTTAAGGCCTGCGGATGCTTAGGCCGCTGGACCATGGAGTCCTTTATTAAGGAGACTATTGAAAATATCAAAAAAACCGTGGGCAAAGACAAAGTAGTCCTTGGTTTAAGCGGAGGCGTTGATTCCTCTGTGGCCGCGCTTTTGCTTCATAGGGCGATCGGAAAGAATTCACGCTGTATTTTCATTGATAACGGTGTAATGCGCCGGGATGAGCCGCTGCAGATCAGGAAAATATTCAAAAATATATATCATCTCAATCTTGGTTACGTCGATGCCAACAAGCGATTCCTTATCCGGTTAAAAGGAATTACGGATCCCGAAGAAAAACGCAAAATCATCGGCGATGAGTTTGTAAAGGTATTTGAAGAACAGGCGGATAAGGTAAAAGGAGTAAAGTTTCTTGGGCAGGGAACCCTGTATCCGGATGTCATTGAATCTATCTCGGTTACAGGCGCTCCTTCAAGCCGCATCAAGAGCCATCATAATGTCGGCGGACTGCCAAAACATATGAAATTAAAACTGATCGAACCTTTGCGCGACCTGTTTAAAGACGAGGTGCGCCTGATCGGCAGGGAGCTTGGGCTACCCGATAACATCATCAACCGTCAGCCT
>CAYGZJ010000164.1:0-3223 GCA_964354335.1 uncultured Planctomycetales bacterium
TTGCTCGCGCTTTAAAAGCACCCCCTCTGCCTTACCCAGAAGATCGACTACGATATTGCCCTTTTCAAAACGATAGACAGTACCGCTGACGATCTCTCCGATCCTGTTCTGAAACTCATTAAAAACCACATCCTTCTCCGCCTCGCGGATCTTTTGGATAATCACCTGCCGCGCAGTCGAAGCGGCGATGCGCCCGAAATCAATAGAGGTGATCTCCTGCTCGTTACGAAAGGCCCTGATCTTTCCCGTCCCCGGCTCGATCTGTACGCGCAGCTCCTCATCAGGCTTTACATCAATTACTTTTTTGGCGGCGCTTAAAAGCGCGCTCTCCACCGCCTCAATAAGGACCTCTTTCTTAATTCCCTTTTCTCGTTCCAGTTGTTCGATAATGGCTAATAATTCCTGACTCATTTTTCGCCCCTTTTGACTAGATTAACAGCTTTGCTTTATTGATTTTCGACAGTGGTATTGCTACCTCCGTCCCGTTTATGTCCACTAAAATCTCGTTTTCTGCCGCTACTTTTATAATACCGTCCCACTCGATCTTTTCGTTAATAGGCTCATTCAGGAAAAACTTCGCTTTGCTGTTGAGATTGCGATTAAAGTCGCCCCTGGTCTTAAGCGGCCTGTCCAGCCCGGGGGAAGAAACTTCCAGGATATAGCGTTCCTGTACAATATTCTTCTCTTCTAAAACAGCTCCCAGCTCCTTGTTGATCATAGCGCACTCATCCATATTGATCCCACCCTCAGGCCTGTCCGCCAAAATCCGCAAAAACAAATCCCTGCCTTCATAGCGACAAATGATATCCACCAGCTCCAGCCCTTGAGCCTTTAAATACTCCTCGGCAATAGCCAGGACTTGGCCGGCAATCACGGATTTATCCACGGACCAACCCCTCTATATGATTTAATATTTGCTCTTTGGGCTCAATGATCTTCTCTTGAGTGCGGCGCACCTTAAGCTCCAGAACATTCTTATTCAGTGCTTCCTTACCGATGATCACCTGAAGCGGTATCCCGATAAGATCAGCGTCTTTAAACTTAACTCCGGCACGCTCATCGCGATCATCAAAAAGCACCCTGATTCCTTTTTGCTCCAGCTCCTTATAAAAATTATTTGCCAATCCCATGATCTGGGTATTGGTCACATCCAGCGGCAGCATGATCACCTGAAACGGAGTGACCTCGCCAGGCCAGATAATACCGTTTGCGTCATTGTTCTGCTCGATGATCGCCGAAATCAGGCGTGAAACTCCGATACCGTAACAACCCATGATGATCGGCTGCAACTTTCCCTGAGCATCCAGAAAATTAGCGCCTAAAGCTACGCTGTATTTAGTGCCCAGCTTGAATATATGTCCTACCTCAACAGTATTGATTTTATCCGCCTTGGCCTGACATTTCTGGCAGGTTTCCTTATCGCCATCCTTAAAACATTTTGCGCTTCTGCACTCAGGACAAAGCAATACGATATCTTCTCCGTCAACAGCCGGGACCATGAACTCATGGGAGACCTTGCCTCCCATGACCCCTGAATCAGCCTCGGTAATTACTATATCCAGGCCGCATCTTTTAAAAATATTCTTGTAGGCCGTAAGCATCAGCTGATAATTTCTGTCCAACCCCTCCTCGTCACGGTCAAAACTATAGGCGTCTTTCATGATGAACTCGCAGGCGCGGATGAGCCCGAAACGCGGCCGGATCTCATCGCGGAATTTCGTCTGGATCTGATACAGCACTACCGGCAGCTGCCTATAGCTGGAGACCTGGCTGCGCACCAGATCCGTGATCACCTCTTCGTGCGTCGGGCCAAGGCAGATCTTGCGGCCCCGACGGTCCTCAAATCTGATCATCACCTCTCCGATATCCTTATCGCGGCCGGTTTTCTGCCATAGCTCAAGCGGCTGCAGGGCCGGAAGCAGTAATTCGCTTGCGCCGCAGGCATTCATTTCCTGACGGACGATATTCTCGATATTATTTAAGACCCTTAAACCTAAAGGAAGATAGGAATAGGCTCCGGCAAAAAGCATACGCGCCATCCCCGCGCGCAATAACAATTTATGGCTTATCGATTCTGCTTCCTGCGGGTTTTCCCGTAATGTCGGAATAAAAGTTTTTGACCAAAGCATATTATTTCCCCTTAGTGATTTCCTGCAATAAAGTGCGTACGCAGCTTGAATAAGAAATCTTTCTCATGGCTTTTCCTTTTTTAAAAAGGACCCCGTCTTTTTTGCCGAAGGCCACCCCGATATCAGCATCTTTAGCCTCTCCCGGACCGTTAACAACGCACCCCATCACAGCCACCTTCAGCGGCCTAGTCGAGGGTTGAGATTTAAAAGTCGAAAGTTGTTGCTCTAATCTTGCGACTATCCCGATTAAATCCACCTCGCACCTGCCGCAGGTCGGGCAGCTGATTACCTGCGGACCGAAATTACGCAGCCCCAGAGATTCCAGGATATTCTTCGCAACCAAGACCTCATGCACCGGATCATCCGTAAGAGAAACGCGGAAGGTATCCCCGATGCCTTGCAGAAGCAAGGCGCCGATAGCAATGCTTGATTTTATGGCGCCTTTTTCCGGAGAGCCGGTCGCGGTAACCCCCAGATGCAACGGATAATCAGTCAGCCTACTCATCTTACGGTAGGCTTGCACTGTATCCAAAACTGTCGAAGCCTTCAATGAGATGACCAAGTCATGAAATTTAAGCTTTTCGATCTGCCGCACATAAACAAGGCCGCTTTTTACTAACCTTTCCGCGGTGCTCAATTTCTTTCCTGGCTGACCCTGTACGGATCCGGAGTTAACTCCGATGCGCAGTGGAATCTTATGCGCCTTCAGGGCGCTGACAACTGCGCGCACATGTTCGGGCTTAGCGATGTTACCCGGATTCAATCTGATCTTGTCCGCGCCGTTCTCGATTGCCAGGATCGCCAGCCGCCAGTCAAAATGAATATCTGCCACAAGAGGAATCGGCGCTTTATTTTTTATCGCCCGGAAGGCTTTAGCGTCTGCGGGATCTTTTACCGCCAGGCGTACGATCTCACATCCGGCCGAAGCCAGTTGCCGTATCTGACGAGTGGTGCTCTCAACATCGCAGGTCCGGGTCTTGGTCATCGACTGAATGGCAATATGGTTATTTCCGCCGATACCGAGATTTCCTATTTTTACGACTCTGGTCTTGTTTCTAGCTATCTGCATTTATCTGGTAAAAAACTTCGCAATT